>JAKFYA010000349.1 GCA_021731095.1 Acidobacteriota bacterium
AGCGTGCGGCGCGCGCCCCGCGGAGCACGTGGACCTGCGTCGCGAGCGCTGCCGCCGTCGTGTGACCGCACCTGCACCGGCGCAATGTCCTGCTCGTCGTTCTCGGAGCCGGTGGCCAGATGCGCCAGCTTCACGGCTGCGGCGGCAATGTCCATGATGTCGAACTCGCCAGCCAGGCTGGTTACCAGAGACCGGGTATCGTCGAAGTCGCCAGCGGCCAACTGCTCGCGCAGCGCCGTGGCGGTCTGCTGGAGGCGTTTGGCACGGAGGTCGGCCACCGTTGGCACCGACGCGACTTCGATCTTCTGACGCGTGACCTGCTCGATGGTGCGCAGCAGGCGATGCTCACGCGGGTCAGCCAGGGTGATGGCGGTGCCTTCGCGACCGGCCCTGCCCGTGCGGCCGATGCGGTGGACGTACGACTCGGGGTCGGTCGGCAGGTCGTAATTGACCACGTGGGAGACCGAGTCGATGTCGAGGCCGCGCGCCGCCACGTCCGTGGCGATCAGCAGATCGGTCTTGCCCGAGCGCACGCGACCCATGACGCCATCGCGCTGGCGCTGCTGCATGCCGCCGTGCAGGGCCTCGGCCCGGTACCCATGCGCGTTGAGCGTTTCCACCAGCGTGTCAACTTCAAGCCTCGTGCGGCAGAAGACAATGGCCGTGCTGGGGTTCTCCATGTCGAGAATGCGGTCGAGCGCAGCCGGCTTCTGATCGCGGCGCACGATGTAGGCGACCTGGCGCACGCGCGGCATCTGCCCGGCCGCCGTCTTCTCGGCGGCAATCTGGACCCGCTTGGGCGACTTGAGATGGCGTTCAGCGATCTTCAGGATGCGCGAGGGCAGCGTGGCCGAGAACAGGGCGGTCTGGCGCCGTTCCGGGAGTGCCTCGATCAGGGTTTCGATGTCTTCCGCGAAGCCCATGTCGAGCATTTCGTCTGCTTCGTCCAGCACCAGCATGCGGACATCGTCCAGCACGAGTGTCTGCCGGCGGATGTGATCGAGAGCCCGTCCCGGCGTGGCCACCACGACATCGGCGCCGCGGACCAGCGCGCGAATCTGCTGCTCCATGGAGGCGCCGCCATAGAGCGGCACCACCGTCATGCCAGTGCCGGTGGCGTACTTGTGGAAGGCTTCGCTCACCTGCATGGCCAGTTCGCGCGTGGGCACCAGTACGATGCCGCCGGTTCTTCCGCCACCCGAACGTTTCTTCTTCGCGACCAGACGCGGCCGCTCCTCCACGATGCCATTCGCGCGCTTGCTGACGGCGCTGCTCTTGGCGGCCAGGTCAGCCTCGGTCTCCTCATGGACTTCGCTGGCCGGTTCGGCCAGCCGCTGCAGCATGGGAAGGGCGAAGGCGGCCGTCTTGCCCGTTCCGGTTGCGGCCTGGGCCAGCAGGTCATGGCCCGCCAGCAGAATCGGGATGGTGGCACCCTGGACGGGGGTCGGCTCTTCGTAGCCGAGGGCCGAGACGGCCGCGGCGAGCGGGGCCGAGAGGCCCAGGGCGGAGAATCCGGAGGGAGAGGCGGTATCGCGAGAGGAAGACATCCACCATTCTCCCACGTTGTGGGTTCGTGTGCCGAACTCTCGCGTCAGAACCGGAAGAGGCGGTTGACCTTGACGATCAGGGACCGGTTGCCGAGCGCCGGCGTGCCGGGCAGGCGCGTGTCACGCTCCTCGTTGTAGACGACAAACATTTCGCTGCCGGGTCGGTACTCCCATCGAAACCGGGCATTGGCAGAGATCGTCCGGGCGCTGGAGTTGTACTGCACGAGGGCGCTGACGAACATCAACGGCGTCATGGTGTAGGTGATGCGCGACCCGCCCACATGCGCGAGAAAGCGGCCCTCCGGCAAGATGACCCTGTTCACCGAGTAGGTTGGCTCCACCGACAACTGGTTCGAGACCGGAATACGACCGCGGGCGACGGTCAGCGTGGCCTTGTGGCCGCTGTAGAACGTCCCATACTCGGCCGACAGGTTGGCGGAGACGGGACGCTGCTGGCCCATGTTGAAGTTGAGCTTCACCGTGTCGAAGTCGTAGGCGGCAGACGGCAGCGTCACGCCCGTCGCGATGCGGAACGGTGCCGGCAGGAACTCGTAGTTGTGGGTGTAGGTCACGCCCAGCTTGTCGGCATTCCTGAAGTCCAGCGCGGCCTCGGCTGTCGCCAGGCGCGTCTCGAGACGCCCGCGGGTGTTGGCGACGTTGTCGACCGTGCCCTGCATCAGGTATTTCCGCACGCGGCTCGAGATGGGCGCGCGCGGGCTGAAGCGGAACTGCCCATAGGTGCGCACCATATCGGCGCGCCGCACGAAGCCGACCGCTGGTGCGAAGCGGGCTCCGATCAGCATTCGCTCAGCCTGAGCCCCGTAGCGGTCACCCGTGAAGTCGAGCTGGGCCCGGTAGCTGCTGCGGTCCATGGTCGAGGTCTGGCTCTGCAGACCGCCGGTGTCCGTCATGGACCAGTAGGTATTCACCTGCAGGTTCGGCAGAGGGACCAGCGTACCGTCCAGACCGAGCGTGGTCTGGCGCTCCGCACTCGCGCCCACGCCCGTCCGGCTGGTCACCATGGTGCCAATGCTGCTGCGGCGCAGGATGTCCCGCTTCAGGCGTGCCACGGTGACGTTGGCGCCGCCGGCTCCGGTGACCGGGTCGTCTCCGGTCTGCACATTGATGAGACCCAGGCCGAAAGCGCCCATGCGCCCTGTGAGGCGGCCGCCTCCGATGATCGGCACGGCCCGCCCGTCCTGCAGGCCGATGCGGCGGCTGTAGAAGAGGATGGGCGCATCAGACGTGCCCGCATTGAGGCTGCCCACCGCCACACCACCGAACGAGAAGACCCCCTGGTTCTCGAGGAAGAACTCGCGCTTCTCTGGGAAGAACAGGCTGAAGCGCGTCAGGTTGACCTGCTGCTGGTCGGCCTCCACCTGCGCGAAGTCCGTGTTGTAGGTCAGGTCGGCGGCCAGATTGCGCGTCACGGCATACCGGGCATCCACACCGAGGTCGCCAGAGGTCTTGTTGTGCACCTTCGGGGTCACCGCGTTGTTCGTGCTGAGGCTCGAGGTGACGTAGGGCTTCACGTCGAGACTGCCGCCGCGGGATGGCACTTCAATGCCCAGCAGCGTGGCGGCAAAGGCCGGCTGTTCGACGCCCTGCTGCCCCTGGGCCTGTGGCACAGGGGACAGGGTGGAAATCTCGTTCTTCGACCGCTTGACGCGCATCGCGTTGAAGCCCCACACCTGCGTGGACTGGGGCTGATACTTGAGAGACTTGAACGGCAGTGCGGCCTCGAGGGTCCAGCCCCCATCGAAGCGACCCACCTGCAGGTCCCACACGGGGTTCCAGTCCGGATTGAACTGACGCTCGTTGATGACCTGCCCATCCGAGCGGCCCCCGAGGGCGTTCACCGTGAACGAGAGTGAACTGCGGCGGTCGTTGAAGGTGTCGAACACGAACACGATGATGTCGTTGCCCGACCAGATGGTTCCGTTGTCCCGTCGCATCTCGGTGGCGACCAGTCGGTCCATCTGCGTGTCCCACACGCGGAACGCCACATAGACATTCCTGTCGTCAAAGGCCAGCCAGCCCTCCGTCCGCTCGGTAGCGGGCTTGCCGGCCTGTGGCTCGACCTGCACGAAGTCGGTCATTGCTGGAACCGAGCCGTAGAACCCTTCGTCGAGTGTGCCGTCGACTGCCAGCGGCTGCGAAATGCGATGAGCCCGGACGGTCATGCGGCCGGCTGGTGTCGTGGGGGACTGCGGTGCCGAGGGCTGCTGGGGTGCCCCGGAAGGGGCGACTTCGCCGCTGGCAGCGACTTCAGAGAGGGCGCAAGGGACGAAAGAGGCGACCAGCGTGAGACAGACCGCGCGCGCGACGCTCGAGACAGAACGGATCATCACCGGAGTATCGCGATGTCTCGTGCCTCGCGCCAGCAACATTGCTGTGGCTCTCTCCCAAGTCGTGCTGACAAACGTGTCGCATCTCGCGGAAGTGACGGGCGCGCGGACCAGGCCACGCGAAATTCCCAGTAATTCGCGATTCTCCTCTCAGACGACAGGCGCGGCCCGTGAGGGTCGGAGACGACATCTCTGACACCTCGCATTTTTTTATCTTCAATTCTGTCGGTCAACAGAACGCAGGCACGCAGTCCCGTCACCTGCGAGAAAGCGCAGGTTTCCCGAAGGAAAGCCACGGAAGTCCTTCCAGATTCGGGCTCCGGGCAGGTAGGCATCAGCGTTGCTCTTGGTGTGGGCATGCAACTCGTTGAACACGCGCACCGTCGCTGCGCTACTCCGGAGGTTCCGCACATGCACCGCTGCCGATTGTTGGTTCTCACACTGCTCCTCCTCAGCCTGGCCGGTTCTGCGTTTGCCCAGGCGACGTCGTCCTTGCGAGGCAAGGTCACCGATGCTCAGAGTGGAGCATCGGTGACCTTGCCTCGCAAGGACGACGTCGCCTGGGCAAACGC
>JAKFYA010000389.1 GCA_021731095.1 Acidobacteriota bacterium
TCCTTGCCCTCCATGTTGCCGCCCGAAGAGAACTCGGACGGAATCTGGTCAGCGCCCGCGGCCGTGAGCATCGGGTTGCCGCGCGCCTCGGCCCAGTACGCGACCGTGACACCTGCCAGGAAGAGAAACGCCATCGCGGCCCAGACGGCCCAGCCGTGTCGCCGCGACCCGGTCATGGATCCCAGCGTGTAGGTCAGCCCGGACGAGATGGCGAAGATGCCGAACATGGCCAGGAAGTTCGACAGCGGCGTCGGGTTCTCGAACGGGTGGGCGCTGTTGGCATTGAAGAAGCCGCCGCCGTTGGTGCCGAACTGCTTGATGATTTCCTGCGAGGCCACCGGTCCCTGGGCGATCGTCTGTTCTCGCACGACCTGCGACTGGACCTTGCCGTCGGCGCCGGTCGTCGTCAGGGTCTGCGGGTCAACCACCTGCACCGTGTCGTACGGTCGGACGTTCTGTACGACGCCCTGCGAGACCAGAAACAGCGAACCAACCAGGCTGATGGGCAGGAGCACCCACAGCACGCCGCGCACAAGGTCCACCCAGAAGTTGCCGATGGTGTCTTTCTCCTTCTGGGCAATGCCGCGGATGAAGGCGACTGCCACCGCAATGCCTGCCGCGGCCGAGACGAAGTTGTGGTACGCGAGGCCGGCCATCTGGGTGAAATAGCTCATGGTCGACTCGCCACTGTAGGCCTGCCAGTTGGTGTTCGTGGTGAACGACACGGCAGTGTTGAACGCCAGCGCCGGCGGCACGGCACCGAAACCCTGGGGATTCCAGGGCAGGAGGTGCTGCAGGCGCTGGATGGCATACAGGACGAGCATCGAGACGAGGCTGAAGAGCAGCACGGACGCGGCGTACTCCGTCCACCGCATCTCGTGTCGCTCATCAACTCCGGTGGAGCGGTACACAAGTCGTTCCAGCGGTCGAATCACGGGGTCGAGCCACGTCTGTTCGCGTCCGAACACCCGTGCCATGTACCGGCCGAGGCCCGGAGTGACCGCCAGGATGGCGAGGAGAAAGAAGAGGATCTGGAGCCAGCCGTTGAGCGTCATGGTCAGAACCTCTCTGGTGTGAGCAGGGCGACCGTCAGGTACGCCAGCACGGCGACGCTCGCAAGCAGGCCGAGCACGAAGTCAACAGACACGGGTCACCTCATGAGACGGTTGCAGCCGGCGATGTAGCCGAAGCTGATGGCGAAGAACGTCACCATCGCGGCCACGAACAGCAGATCGGACATCGGGTGTCTCTCTTTCGGCAGGCAGCGGATGGTGCTGCCGTCACTGGTGTGATGTTGTGGCGGACCGGTATGCGAGGGCGCTCAAGACGGCGTCAAGAGTTCGTAATGAGTGACGTAGATGTGGCGGAGGTAAAAAGTCCATAAAGGCCTTGGTCAGCGTGTCCGTCAGTCCCGGGCAGGGCTAGGATTGCCCTGTGACTGAACCCGTCCGTCCCAGTGGCGACCACCTCCTGGCCCGCATGCACGCTGATGCGCAGGCTCGGCTTCGCATCTACATCGGGGCCGCGCCTGGTGTCGGCAAGACCTATGCGATGTTGCAGGACGCACACCTCGCGCGGCGCGAGGGTGTGGATGTCGTGGTGGGTCTCGTCGAGACGTTCGGGAGAGTCGAGACCGAGGCTCAGCTTCGTGACCTCGAGGTCGTCCTGCGCCGCAAGGTCGCCTACCGCGGCGTGACGTTGGAGGAACTGGATGTGGACGCTGTCATCGCGCGGAAGCCGGCGCTGTGCGTGGTCGATGAACTCGCCCATACGAATGTCCCGGGAAGCCGTCGCGAGAAGCGCTACCAGGACGTGCTGGACCTGCTTGAGGCCGGCATCGGCGTCCTGACGGCGGTCAACATTCAGCACCTCGAGACCCTCAATGACGCGGTGGGCCGGGTGACGGGGGTACGGGTGCGGGAGACCGTCCCCGACACCTTTCTCAACAGGGCCGATGAGGTCGTCAATGTCGATGTCACCGCGGAGGAGCTCCGCAGCCGGCTGCGGCAGGGAAAGATCTACAAGCCGGAGAAAGTTGAGCAGGCGCTCAGCCACTTCTTCCGTGAGACCAATCTCGCCACGTTGCGCGAACTGGCGCTCAGGGCCGTGGCAGACGAAGTGGGCGAGAAGGCGGCGAGTGTCCGCAAGCGGCAGGGATTGGAACCGGCGCTGATTCCTGAGCGGGTCATGGTGTGCATGAGCTCAAGCCCGGAGGCGCCCCGGGTTCTCCGCGCTGGCGCGCGCATTGCCGGTCGACTTGGAACCCACTGGTATGCCGTCTACGTGGAGGCGCCAGGCGAGACCACGGGCCGTAGGCCCAACGGGCACCGCGAGGTGTTGCAGCGGAACATCACCCTTGCCGAAGCCCTCGGCGCAACGGTGGTTCGGGTGCGCGCAGATCGCCCCTCTGACGGACTGGTCGCGTTCGCCAAGCGCGAAGGGATTACCCACGTCATCTTCGGGCAGACTGCGCGAAGCCGCTGGGACCTGTTGTGGAAGGGGTCGATCCTGAACCGGTTCCTCGAAGAGGTCCGGGACGCCGCTGTGCAGGTCGTGCCGCTCCAGGGGGAGCGGTAGCGGCTACGGAATGAAGGTGAACTTCGCCAGACCCGAGGCCAGGCCGCTGGTCCAGGGCAGGGGACTGCCGCCGGGCTGGGTCCTGGCGCTGACCCGGATGTAGTACTCGCGGTTGGGCTCGAGCCTGCCGGTCTCGAAGAGCGGCAGACGCTGCAAGGCCGTGAGCCAGGCGCGTACGGTGCCCTCATCCTCGGTCATCTTCGAGTCGTCCACGCGGCCATCGATGGCCCGGGAGACGGTATGACGGCGGGTGAGGTTGTCGTACTGGACGGTGTTGCTGACGACGGCTGCGGCGATGGTGCGGTCCAGCCAGAACGGGACCTCGAGGCGCAGTTCGACGGTGTAGGTGAAGGTCGTCTTGAGTCCACTCGCGATCGCCGCGCGGACATCGTCTGTAAAGCCTTCGGGCAGATCGAACGAAATAAGGACAAACCCGTCACGCGCCAGCGGGACGACCCGGATGTCGTCCGCGGCGTGTAGCGTGCCGCCGAAGGTGAGAAACGCCACGAGCATCGCCACCGCACAGAAACCACGGTGCCGGAGGCCGCGCGCGTCAGATGCCATCACATGCAACATCGTAGGGTGCTCGCCCGTGAATATACCACAGGAGGTAGGGGACGAACGGGGTACGGCGACGGTCCGGACGGATGCTATGATCCGGGCATTACGGTGAGGCGGTTCCTGCGTCCTGTCGTGGCGATGCTGCTGGGGTGTCTGGTGCTGACGCACTCTGCGTCGGCCCAGCAGAACCTTGCGTTTGCG
Source organism: Acidobacteriota bacterium (assembly GCA_021731095.1). Lineage (GTDB taxonomy): Bacteria > Acidobacteriota > Vicinamibacteria > Vicinamibacterales > UBA2999 > JAKFYA01. Next base: position 3,340 of record JAKFYA010000389.1, read on the forward strand.
CTGTTTGAACGGTATCTCGAGCCGTTGCGGCAGCAGGCCGGCATCCCTGGCCTGTCTGCGGCGATTGTGTCCGATGGCGCCGTCGTGTGGGAGCGGGGCTTCGGCCAGCAGGACATCGAACGGTCCATCGCCGCGTCGCCGAGCACGGTCTATCCCATCCTGGGCCTCACGCAGGCAATCTCCTCGACGCTGGCCTTGCAGTGCGTGGATCGTGACGACCTGTCGCTGAGTGACGCGGTGCACCGCTGGAGCCCGCAGGTGCCTGAGGGCGTGTCGGTGCAGGCGGTGCTGAACCACACCTGGGGCACCGATGGCTTTCGCTTCGACCCGGAGCGGTTCGGGAGACTGACACCGGTTCTCGAAGACTGTGGCGACCGGCCGTTTCCCAGGCTGCTGCTGGAGCGGGTCTTCGAGCGGGCTGTCATGATGGACACCGTGCCAGGGCGCGACCTCGGGGACCCAGGCACGCCGGCGCGCCAGCTCTTCGATGCGGACGACCTGGAACGGTTCGGTCGAGCGCTTGGCCGCATGGCAGCACCGTATCGGGTGGATCGTGCCGGGAAGGCGACCAGGGCCGACTTCGCCGTGAGCGGCGTGAACGCAGCGACGGGGCTGCTCTCGACCGTGCGCGACCTCGCCAACTTCGACCGGGCGCTGACCGACGGCATCCTGATGGACCGGGGCCTGCTGGACACGGCTTGGGCGAGTCCGGTCAGCGCGACCGGGTCGGCCCTGCCGAGCGGTCTGGGCTGGTTCGTGCAGCAGTACAACGGCGAGCGCGTGGTCTGGCAGTTCGGGGGAGAGCGGGACGCGTTTTCTTCCCTCATCGTGAAGATTCCCCGGCGCAACCTCACCTTGATTCTGCTGGCCAACAGCGATGGCCTGAGTTCGACCTTCCCCTTGGCGAATGGCGACGTCACCACGTCCGTCTTCGCGCAGTTGTTCCTGCGCACCTTTGTCTCCTGACCGGAGGTCTTGCCTAACCCGGCGCCGCCGGCTCCAGTCGCTGGTGCTGGTGACAGTGATCGGGCTGTACGGGGCGGTGGGGACCGCATCGGCGGACTGGCTGATTGTCCCGTTCCTCGGGGTCAAGCTTGACGGCCAGACC
>JAKFYA010000425.1 GCA_021731095.1 Acidobacteriota bacterium
CTCCGGCGCACAGCAGGAAGAGCTCACCGTCACGGCCCAGGGCACATCGATCAATGCGCTCCGCAGCTTCATCGGCGAGGGCACGCTGGTGTGGGGCGCGCGCACGCTCGATGGCAACAGCCTCGACTGGCGCTACATCAACGTTCGCCGGACGATGATCATGCTGGAGGAGTCGATCCGGCTCGCCTTGGAGGCATTCGTCTTCGAACCCAACGTCGCGACCACGTGGGTCACGATGAAGAGCATGATCGGCAACTTCCTGATGGGGGTCTGGAAGCGGGGCGGCCTCGCCGGCGCCGCGCCGGACGACGCTTTCAGTGTGCACGTGGGACTGGGCGAGACGATGACACCAGAGGACATCCTCGAAGGCATCCTGCGGGTCACCGTGCTGGTGGCGATCTCCCGGCCTGCGGAGTTCCTCGAGATCACGTTCCAGCAGCAGATGCAGAAGTCCTGATGATCACCCGGCGTCGTCTGACGGGGTCGCATCCTGCGCATGGCGTTGACCACCAGACCCCGCTGATGTCGACTATCGTCACCCCGGCTTCCTGGCGTGGACCAGGACGTGAATCGGCGCGGTGATGGCGCGGGCCGTACGGATCGCATCGAACCCGGCCTCAGTCAGCCACGTGCGATAGTCGCTGGCCGCGAAGCAGCGCGACGTCGAGCTCACCCGGAAGATCAGGGAGCTGATATCCCGCAGCAGCTCCGGCGCGACATCGTCCTCGCGCCGCTCGATCTCCCAGATCGCGACGGTGCCCCCCGGGCGTGTCGCCTCGAAGACTCGGCGAATCACCTCGCGGTTCTGCGCCGGGGAAAAGTGATGCAGCACGTTGGCGAGGACGACCACGTCCTGGTCCGCCTCGAAGTCGTCCTCCAGGATGTTCGCGGGGCGATGCTCAACGAGGTCGTGCACGCCGGCCTCCAGCGCCAGGGCACGGGCGTGTGGAAGCGCGGCGGGCAGGTCCAGCACGACCGAGCGCAGCGGCGGATGACGGCGGCAGAGCGCTGCACCCAGGACGCCGTGTGAGCCCGCAAGATCGAGCAGCCGGGTGGCGCCCGGCCTGACCGGTACCCGCTTCGTCAGGATCGGCGCGTGCTGCCGCGCAATCTCCAGCATGGACCGCTGATAGACCTGCCACTGTGCCGGATCCTCGAGCGTGACGTGGAAGTCCACACCAACACCGGTGCGGATCATCGGCTCGAGGCTCTCCATCAACTGCCACTGCAGCGCGTTGAACTCGACAAAGCCGCGAGAGTCCATGGCGGAGCCTGGCAGCAGGGTCCGTCGTGTCTCGGCCGACAGGCTGAACGCACCGCGCCGCGTCTCGAGGTAGCCGGCCGCCGTCACGACCCTGAGCAGCAGCATCAGACTCTCTGCATCAACGCCGAGCTTCGCCGCCAGCGCGGTGCCCGTAAGTGGCCCCGCTGCCAGCCCCTCGAAGATGCCCAGGCGCAACGCCGCCATCAGCGCGCGCGCCTTCATCAGGGGGAACAACGTGTCCAACACCGGCATCGGCAGCAGGCCGAAGGACAGGGCCACCCGCTCCGTCAGGTTCTCGGCGACCGGCTTGATCTTCACTTCAGGTTCGCCTTCGCCAGGTCGCCGCCGTAGTGCGCCGACACGATCGGGTCCATCACCTTGAACCAGAGTGGCGGGAGGTACGCGATCACGATCATCGTGGCGTAGCCCGCGGGGAGCGCCGGCGATTCGTCGAAGTGGCGCAGCGCCTGGTACGCGCGCGACGCGTGCGCGTGATGGTCGGAGTGACGCTGCAGGTGATACAGGAACAGGTTGGTGACGACATGGTTGTTGTTCCAGGAATGCCACGGCCGGCACGGCTCGTAGCGGCCGTCGGCGAGCTTCTGCCGCAGCAGCCCGTAGTGCTCCACGTAGTTCACGGACTCGAGCAGGCTCGAGCCATAGAGCGCCTGCAGGAACAGCAGCGGCAGGAGGAACCATCCCAGCCACGCCGACAGGGCCACGTACAGGATCAGCGTGCCGGTCCAGGTCTGCAGGTTGTCGTTGGTCCAGTGCCAGACGGAGCGTCCCTGCCTCGCCAGCCGGACCTGCTCGAGGGTCCATGCCGAGCGAATGCTGCCGATCAGCACGCGTGGATAGAAGGCATAGAACGATTCGCCATACCGGGCGCTGGCAGGATCTTCGGGCGTGGCCACGCGCACGTGGTGGCCGCGGTTGTGTTCCACGAAGAAGTGTCCGTACGCCACCGGCACAAGGGCCAGCTTGGCCAGGACGCGATCGACGCGCCTGGTCTTGTGGCCGAGCTCGTGCGCGACCGAAATGCCGACGCCGCCGGTGACAATGCCGAGCGACGCCGTCAGCCCGAGCGTCGCGTTCAGGTCCAGGTTGCCGTTCGCCAGCATCCACGCCGACCAGACGACGGCCACGTAGAGCGGCGGCACCGCGGCGTAGACCGCATACCGGTAGTACCGGTCCGCTTCGAGCGCGGGCACAGCAGACTCCGGAGGATTGCTCTCGTCCGTGCCGACGAGCTGATCGAGGAGCGGCGTCAGCACGAACACGAAGACCGGACCGAACCACCAGAACAGCGGCAGGCCCGTGACCTGCACCAGCGCGTAGCCGATCATCGGCAACAGCGGCATGGTGGCGCCCAGTGCCCAGTAGGGCCGTTTGCGATCGACCCACGCCGGCGGCGGCACGGCGGTCGTCATAGGTCCGGCTGCACCCGCGACGCGTCCGGGATGCCGATGTCCTTGCTCAGAAACCGCTGCAGGGCGTCGCGGCGGCGCAGTTTGCCGCTGGTCGTCAGCCGGAGGGTGCCCTTGGGCAAGAGCGCGACGGTGTGCGCCCGGACGCCCATCCGCTCCAGAATCGCGGCACGGATCTGCTTCTCGAGCTCGCCGGCGTCGACCGATGGCGTGGATCGTTCGGCGAGCACGACGAGCTCTTCGCTCTCTTCACCGTCGGGGACGAAGCCGGCCGCGACAACGCGACCCTGGCGCACGCCGTCGATGGCGCCGAGGCATTCTTCGAAGTCCTGCGGAGGATAGTTCGCGCCGCGGATGATCACGAGGTCCTTCGCGCGTCCGGTGATGAAGAGCTCTCCCTCGTCCACGAAGCCGACATCGCCGGTGTCGAGCCAGCCCGCGGCCAGCACCGCGGCACTGGCCTCCGGGTCCCCGAAGTAGGCCTGCATCATGGACGGCGTGCGGACGAAGATGCGGCCAGACTGACGATCGGCCAGCGCCCGGCCCTGTTCATCACGAATCTGGATGCTGACGCCGGGCATCGCCTGACCGACGGACACCAGGCGGCGCGCGCCGGCCGTGACCTGCCCGTCGCGGGCCAGAGCCTCGGCATCGATCGACAAGGTACGCACAGGATTGCGTGGCACGACGGGGTGCGTGACCGCCAGCGCGGCTTCGGCCAGTCCGTACACCGGCCGCAGCGCGCCGGTGCGCAGGCCGCAGGGGGTGAACCGCTCGTGAAACCGTTCCATAACGGTGGCCGACACGGGCTCGGCGCCGTTCAGCGCCCGGCACAGCGTGTCCAGCTTCACGCCGGCCGCCTCGGGATCCGGAATCCGCCGCAGGCACAGCTCGTAAGCGAAGTTGGGGGCCGTCGTGATGGTGCCACCGTGTCGCGTGATGGCGCGAAGCCAGGTCGCCGGCTTGGTGATGAACGCCTCCGGTGGCAACAGCACGGCCGGAATCTTCATGAAGAGCGGCAACAGCAGCGTGCCGATCAGCCCCATGTCGTGATACATCGGCAGCCAGCTCACCATCACGTGATCCACAGGGGTCGGCTCGGCAAAGATGACGTCGAGCATGGCGACCTGGAGTACAAGCGCCTCGTGGCTGAGCGCCACACCCTTGGGCGTGTTGGTGGAGCCCGACGAAAACTGGATCAGGGCGATGGCGTCGGCGGCCACCTCCACCTCCCGCTCTCCCGCCGTGGCGGCCTCGAGCAGGTCGTCCGGCGTGCGGAAGCCGAACTCGGGCGTGAAGCCGGCCGAGTCGCCCTGTGCCGTGGCCGTACGACGATCCGCCAGGCACAGGCGCGCGCCGACCGCCGCCATCTGCCGCGAAATGCCGGCGCGGTAGCCTTCGTCCCGCATGAACCGCGGTGCCGACGGCAGCGGCGTGGCGACAGCGCCGGCGAGCACCGTGCCGAAGAACGCGTCCATGAACTCCACGGACGTCGGCACGGCAATGCCGACCCGATCACCCGGACGGATGCCCATGTCGCCGAGCGCGTGCGCGATCCGGCGTGCCCGCGTACGGAGGTCGCGATACGACAGCCTGGTCTCCTGCTCGCGGCCGTCCACGAACGTGATTCCGGCATCCGTGGTGGCGGCGGCCTCGAGCATCGCGTGGAGGGTGCGCACGGCGGGGCGGGGCGCCGCCACGCCCCGCAGCGTCGGGCCGGACCCGGTGGCGAGATCGACCACGAGCCTGGC
>JAKFYA010000153.1 GCA_021731095.1 Acidobacteriota bacterium
CGCGCTGCACCAGGACATCTGGTACTGGCGCACCGCGCGGCCGCTGGTCTTCGGCGTGCTGCCCATCGGCCTCTTCTACCACGCGGCGTACACCGTCGTGACGTCACTCGCCCTCTGGTGGCTGGTCCACCTCGTCTGGCCGTCGCATCTCGAGCCGGACAGGGGGCAGGGCCCCTCCGCAGAATGATCCCCGCGCTGGTCGTCTTCGCGTATCTCGGCGCCGTGATGGGCATCGGGGTGTTCGCGTTCCGTCGGAAGCGCGGCGCCGGTGCGGAGGACTACTTCCTCGCCGGCCGGTCGCTCGGGCCCGCGGTATTCCTGCTGTCGCTGTTCGGCTCGAACATGACCGCGTTCTCGATCCTCGGGGCGTCAGGCCACGCGTTCGCGAATGGCATCGTCACATACGGACTCATGGCGTCCTCGTCGGCGCTCATCATTCCGGTGTCACTGCTCGTGATCGGCACCAGACTGTGGGCGCTCGGGAAACGCCACGGGTTCATGACGCCCGTGCAGATGTTTCGCGACCGCTGGGATTGCGGTCACATCGGCACGGTCATCTTCGCCGTGCAGGCCGTGCTGCTCGTGCCCTACATCATCATCGCGGTCATGGGCGGCGGCACGACGCTTCGATCCGTCAGTAACGGTGTCGTGCCGTTCTGGCTGGGTGGCGCGATCGTGTCGGTCGTCGTGATGACGTATGTGTTTCTGGGGGGCATGCGCGGCACCGCGTGGGTCAACGCGTTCCAGACGGTGCTCTTCCTGGCCTTCGGCGCCATTGCCGTCGCGGTCGTGAGCGCAGGCATGGGCGGCTTCAGCGCGGTGATGGAATCGATGTTCGAATCGCCAGGCACGGCGACGCTTCTGACGCGGGAGCGGATCTCGCCGCTCTACTTCTTCAGCTACACGTTCATCCCGCTATCGTCGATCGCGTTTCCCCACATCGGCATCTTCTGCCTCACGGCGCGGCGGCTCGAGCACTTCCGGAAAACCATCGTTCTCTATCCGTTGTGCATGCTGCTCATCTGGCTGCCGTCGGTATTTCTGGGCGTCGTGGCCAACCGCGCGACGGATGTTCCCGCCATCAACGCCAAGATCGAGGCGCGGGCCGCGCTCGCGGCGCCGGGCGTTGCGCTGACCGCAGAAAACCGCGATCGCCTGCGGGCCCAGGCCACGGGGGACGACGTGATTCTGCGCCTGGTGGAGGGGTACGCGCCGACACTGCTGGCAGCGCTGTTGGCGGCGGCCGTGATGGCGGCGGTCATGGCGAGCGACTCTCAAATCCTCGCGCTCTCGACGATGTTCACCGAGGACGTGTTCGCCTTCTATGGGGGCGCGAGGCGATTCGGCGACGCGGCGCAAGTCCTCACAGGACGGCTGTTCGTCATCGTGCTCACGGTCGTCGCCTACATCATCGCCCTGCGCATGCCGCAATCGATTTTCGACGTGGCCACGCAGTACGCGTTCGCGGGCTATGCCGCGCTTTCGCCGCTGCTCGTCGCCGCCCTGTTCTGGCGCGGCAGCACGCGGTGGGGGGCTCTGGCCAGCACCCTGTGGACCGCGGCGGCCGTTACGTTCGTGGCGGTCGTGCAGACGGCCATCCCGGTGCCGCCCCCGGGCCCCGGCGTGCCCGTGTGGACGCCAGGCGGCGCCGACGTCATCACGCGCGCGACCACCGGTCTCATGGTCTTCGGCCTGCTTCCCGTCGTCCCCATGACCCTGGTGTCCGCGCTCCTGATGGTCGTCGTCTCGCTTCTGACGCCAGGCGCCCGGCCGCCGTCCTCCTCGCTGGCGAAATACTTCCCTGTCTGACGGCGTATTGAGACGATAAGTGCCCTCACCGTCGCCTCTCACGCCGCTCCAATGGGTCATCTGCGCGGTGGCCGCGCTCGGCTTCGCCTTCGACTCGTACGAGCTGCTGATGCTCCCGATCATCGTGCGGCCGGCCTTGGCAGACCTGCTCGGGGTGGCGCCCAACAGTCTCGCCGTGAACGAGTGGGTGGGCACCATTCAGTACGTGCCGGCGGTGGCGGGTGGCATCTTCGGGCTTCTCGGTGGCTACCTGACCGACCTCTTCGGCAGACGCCGCGTTCTCGTATGGAGCATCCTCCTCTACGCGTTCTCCGCGATGTTCGCCGGGATGGCCACATCGGTGGGCTCTCTTCTGTTCTGGAGGTGCTGCACCTTCGTCGGCGTGTGCGTGGAGTTTGTCGCGGCAGTCGCGTGGCTCGCGGAGCTCTTCACCGATCCAAAGCAACGCGAGCGCGTCATCGGATACACCCAGGCGTTCGGATCGATCGGCGGCCTCATGGTGACCGGCGCGTATTACCTGGTGGTCACCTACGGACACTCACTGCCGGAGGTTCGCGGCGGGCATGAAGCGTGGCGCTACACGCTGCTCTCGGGGGTCATTCCCGCGATCCCGCTCATCGTCATCCGGCCGTTTCTTCCCGAGTCTCCGGCCTGGCAGGCCAAGAAGCAAGCCGGCACGCTCGCGCGCCCGAGCTTCGGCGAATTGTTCCGTCCGCGGTTCGCCAGGACCACCATCGTCACCACGGTGATGATGGCGTGCGCGTACGCGGCGGCATTCGGGGCGATCCAGCAGATGCCGCGCGTGGTGCCTGGATTGGAAGAGGTCCGGACGTTGCCTCGCACCGCCCAGGAACAGGTCATCAGCGGCGTGCAGTCCTTTCAGGAATTCGGCGGCTTGGCCGGACGGGTGCTCCTCGCGTTCCTCGCCGCCATCGTGGTGGGACGACGACGGCTGCTCTATTGCTTTCAAGTTCCCGGCCTGATCCTGTTGCCGCTCGTGTTCTTCCTCGTGCCAACGGCCGGTCTCCCTCTCGCGCAGTGGGGCATCTTCTTCGTCGGCATGGCAACCATCGCGCAGTTCAGCTTCTGGGGAAACTACCTGCCGCGCGTCTACCCCACGTATCTGCGGGGGACCGGCGAGAGCTTCGCCGCCAATGTCGGCGGCCGGATGATCGGCACGTGCGCCGCACTCGTGACGACGCAGCTTGTCGCGTCGATGCCTGGCGCAACGGTGCCGATCAAGCTGGCGTACGCGTCGGCCGTCGTCGGCACGACGGCCTATGTCATCGGGTTCATCGCGAGCTTCTGGTTGCCGGAGCCGAGTCAGACGGATCTGCCGGACTGATGAAGGGATGCAGCCTTACGCACGCGAGCGACGGGATCGCCGGGCTCGGCGCGCCGAGCTTCGTCATGAGTCTTGTGAAAGATGGCGCTCAGTACGCACGCTCGTACAGATCGCGTGCGGCTGGCGCATCGAAGGGGCGGGGATTGAAAGTACCGGTCCATTGTGACGCGGCATTCGATGCGAGCATGGCGATGTCATCGCGCGCCACGCCCAGTTCGTGGAGCCGAGACGGCAAGCCGCCAGCGCGCGCAAGGCTCTCGAGCCGCTCGGCCAGCCGATCGCCGGCGCTCGCGCCGGCGTCGGGCCCTGCCTCGCCGAGAAGGTCGGCGTATCGCGCCCCCACATGAGAAGCATTCCAGCGAACGACGTGCGGGAGCATGACGGCGATCGCGGCGCCGTGCGTCGTGCCGAACCGGGCCGTCAACGGGTTCGCGCAGGCATGTGTCGCGCCGAGCATCGACTGCTCCACCGCCGTCCCGGCATGATGCGCGCCGAGCAGCATGGCGCCGCGGGCGGCGAGATCGCCGGGTTCGACGAGCACCCGCTCGTAGTTGAACTGCAGCAGGCGCCATGCCTCTCGCGCGAAGACATCCGAGATGTCCGTTCGCCGCGTCGTGACGAACGCCTCCACCGCGTGAGACAGCGCGTCGTAGCCGGCCGTCGCCGTCACCGCACGCGGCTGCGACACCGTGAGCAGCGGATCGAGGACCGCGACGCGAAAGGCTGCCCCTCGATCCCCGCACGCCATCTTCTCGTGCGTCGTCGGGTCGGAAATGATCGTATAGGACTGCGCGTCGCTTCCGGTCCCGGCGGTCGTGGGAACGCCGATCATCGGCAGCATCGGGCGCGTCGTCCTGCCGTAGCCGCGGTAGTCGCGCATCGCGCCACCGCTGGTGAGCACGAAGTTGATGCCCTTCGCGCAGTCGAGCGAACTGCCGCCGCCGAGCGCAACGATCGAATCAATGCTGTGCTGGGCCGCCAGCGCCCGCCCGCGTTCGACCATCGCGGCGTCGGGGTTGGAGTCGAACTCGTGAAATCCGACCGCGCTGAGACCGGCATCGCGAAGGACACTGGCGGCGCGATCGACGAGACCAGCAGCCACGATTCCCCGATCGGCCACGACGAGCGTGTGCGTGAAGCCAAGCTGACACGCCAGGTCGCCGACGCGCGAGAGCGCACCTTCGCCAAACACGACACGGGTTCTCGGCTGGAAGTCGAAAGACTGCAACTGCGGGCCTGGCGTCGATTCTATAATGTCGCGTCCAGGGGGCTTTCATGAAACG
>JAKFYA010000209.1 GCA_021731095.1 Acidobacteriota bacterium
GGTAAGCTCAGACACCAGTTCAGCAGGCCTCGCACAAAACGCGCAACGAATTCACAGTCTAACGAAGTTTTGCTCCTTCTCTTACGATTGTTCAGCAGCAACAGTCGTGTCGTAGGACGGACACCGACACGTCTAAGAGGATCGTGTTCGCAAAACGGATCCTACTCAACAGTGGCTTCGATGCGTGGTCGACTGTTGCCGACGGAGGAGAGGATTGCTACTCGTAGTACGCGGGCGCAATCTTTCCGCCTTGAAGCCTCGCGAGATCGTGACCGATCCAGAGCGTCGTGCCAGTCGCCTGCAGGAATTTCTCGATGGCCACGCGGCTCTCGCCGTCTTGAGCCGGATTGGTGTCGTACGCGGGCGGCGGCTCGTGATTGTCTCGTTCGGACTGCCGGTGATAGAGGTCGCCGCTCAGGAGAATCTTGCCGGTCTTTGGCAGATTCAGGAATAGCGTCTGGTGGCCGGGTGTGTGGCCGGGCGCGGGTTTGATGACCACCGTGCCGTCGCCGAAGACATCGTGCTCGCCGTTCAGCAGCGTCGTCTTGGCATTCTTGAGGGCGCTGTAGAAATTCGGATCGGCAAAGCGTGGCGGGGGACCGTCGGCGAACATCGCGTCGCGCTCCACCTTCTGAACGAGCCACGTCGACCCCCGATACTCGTTGGCGTTCGCGGTGTGGTCGTCGTGATAGTGCGAGACCGCGAAGAACGTGATCCGCGATGCCGGATAACCCACAGCCTGCAGCTGCGACCGCAAGGTCTTCGTCGACTTCGCTCTTTGAAGATTCGACATCAGTCCTTCAGTGTTTCCGCCGGCCTCGATCCGGTCGTCGGGAAGGCCGCAGGCCTCCCACAAGAGCGTTCCCTTGGGATGCACGATCAGGTAGGCGCCCATCGCCAACGGATTGTCCCCCCCGAGGTTTCCGCAATCCAACACGTACAAGCGCGCCGACGAGACCGGAGTACTCTGCTGAGCAAGGATTTCCCTGGTCGCCATACCCGCCAGGGCGACGGCGACCCCGACCATCCCTGCTGCCAATCGACGACGCGATACCGTGTAATGTGACATGAGTTCCCCCACTGCATGGATTCTATCGATCCTTTGCCATCGCGCCATCAACGACATGGCGGCCATGGCCGAGAGCGCCTGCTGGCCGATTCTATTACGAACTCAGATCGCGTCGCCTTTTTGGCAAACGCTCATCGAGCGACATGATGGCCGTGGCATGGCCCGGTGATTGATGGCGATATGCGCCATGAACTTCTGGCGATGCCTTGTCTCCGTAAATCCTGGTGTCGCCACAGGGCACACTCACCGTGCTCGCATGCGGAGCAGAAGCATCCTCGGATCAGTTGCCCCTGCGGATCTGCGACCCTTGAAAGTGCACTTCGAAGTGGTATCGCGCCTTCTTCGTGAGCACGATCTCGTACGTCGCGGGATCGATGCGCATGGGCACCTCGCGCGTCTCGACGGTTGCCGTCGTCCGATAGCCGCGTTCGTTGAGGACATCGACCAGCATCCGTCTGGCTAGAGGATCGCCAAAGAGATCGTTGTCCGTGGTGAGCTCGGCGAGCCCGGTGACCGCTTGCACGACGATGGCCGGGACGAAGTCGTGATCGATCACCGCGATGACCTGGCGGAACAGCCCGGAATGGTCCCGCTGGTAACCCTCGAGACGTTCCACCAGGCGCTGTCGTGCCGAGACCACGATTTCACTGGCGAGGGGAATGTGGCGAACGGCGTCGAAGGTTTCTTCATCGAGCTCCAGCGAGCTCTGGTATCGGAACTCGGTGATGATCGCCCGCTCGACCGACGCGATGTCGCTCTGGGCGTTGATGACATGGAAATGAAAGGTCTGCTTCAGGCTCTGGAGCACATCGTATGTCTGTTCCATGAAGACCCGATAGCGCTTGCGACAGGCCTCCTCGCTGACGTCGGTGGCGCGCTCTTCGAGCAGGTCTCCGACCCCGGTGTCACGCACACGCTGGTTGTGAAGGACCGTTTCCTGGCCCCGCTTGAGTTGACGTTCGACGGACTCCTTCTCCCCGACGTAGAGCACGACGATCTCGAAGCTTGGCTTCGGGACCAGACCCGCGCGGGATGTTCCGCGACTCGTGGCCCGTAGTTGGAGCATCTGCTCATAGAGCCGTTTCACGCACTCGACTTGAACGCGCGTACGGGGAAAACCGTCCACCACGACTCCGGCCGTGTGCGCAGGCTCCAGGAGGCGCTCGAAGAGCAGCCGAACCACGTCGGCATCGCCGACGAGCGTGCCCGCGTCCTTGAGCATGCGCATCTCCGGCGCGTTGAGCAGGTCGCTCGTCACGATTGCAGGCGCGGTGATGCCGCGCTCGCGCAGGATGAACGGGGTATTGGTTCCTTTGCCGGCGCCAGGGGCGCCGCCCAGCCAGATGATCTCACGTGGCAGGCGCGACGCGCCCGACAGCACCTTTGGCTCGATATGCGACCAGGCGCTCTGAAAAATGGCTGTCGCCTGTGCCACGGCTTCATCGGATTCGCCCCGAAGCGGGTCCCTCTGCTTGGAGGGTGGCGGCGGTGTCGTCGGCATGAAATCTCCCGGCCGGAGTGGCTCCTGGCACGCAAATGCCCCTGTGGGGTCAGTTGACGTCAACTGAGAATACACCGTGACCAGGCATCGTCACCAACCACGCCGACAACACCGACCACGCCAACCTTGCATGATGCGGATCAGACTGAGGCAGCAACGCGTTCAACCCGTCGTGACGACGATCGCGCTGCACATTCGACCGCCGCTGCGCCTGTACGAATGAGGGATGGTCGAATCGAAGTACATGGAGTCGCCCTGCTCCAGCCGATATTCGTCGCTGTCCACGTGCACGCTCAAGGTGCCGGCCAGTGCGTAGATGAACTCGGCGCCGGGATGTGTGTGAGGCCGTAGCTCGGCCGGCGCCGCGGGAAGGAACTCCGCGTAATAGGAGTTGAAATGGCGCTCGGTCGCCGGGTAGTCGAGCGACTCGAATCGATAGGCCACCTGGCGCGACCCCGGCCGCTCGGGGAGTCTGACGCGTTCCGCCTTCCGGACGACCGCGATGAGAGGCTTTTCGCGGGCGCCGGCGAAGAAGAATTCGAGACCGACGCTGAAGACGAGCGCGATCCGCAGGAGCGTCGGTAGCGTCGGGAAGAGCCGGCCTCGCTCGATCTTCGAAAGCAGCGCGGGCGACAGCCCCGTGTGCTTCCCCAATTCGACGAGGCCCATTTTCTTCTTCAGGCGTAGCGAGCGGAGTTTGACGCCGATCTCGTAGCCGCTCAATCCCGCGTGCAGCGTCGCCGACAGCATCGATCCTCCGTCCTTTTTCCTGAGAGTCACATTTCGTCGTGTTCTTGTCGTGGGACTCACACGACTCTTGAACCGTGACGTGATTTTAGTATCAATAAATTATATGTGCACTATATTCAAATCCAGGGCGTTCGAAACATCCGCCGCGGTGGGCGTCATGAAGCAGATGCTGCCGAAAGGCGAGGAGGCACAAGTCACATGGACGCGAGAGTCCTGCTCACCGGCGCAAGCGGATACATCGGCGGATGCCTTCTTCGACGGTTCGAGGGACAGGGCCGCGCGGTCCGGTGTCTCGCGAGGTGGCCCGCATCGCTCCCTTCGACCCGGCCGACGACCGAAGTCCTGCAGGGCGACTGCCTCGACCAGGCGTCACTCGACTGCGCGCTCTCCGGCGTCCACACCGCGTACTACCTCGTGCATTCGATGGCGAGCGGATCGCACTTCGCGGAGACAGACAGACGTGCCGCCGACAACTTCGGACGAGCGGCGGCCCGCGCGGGCGTGCGGCGCATCATCTATCTCGGTGGACTGACCGACGACACCAGTCCGCTCTCCGCCCATCTGAAGAGCCGGGCGGAGACCGGTGAGATTCTGCGAGCGAGCGGCGTCCCCGTCATCGAGTTTCGGGCGTCCATTGTCATCGGCGCCGGAAGTCTGTCGTTCGAGATCATTCGGGCGCTTGTGGAGCGACTCCCCGTGATGGTCTGTCCCCGGTGGGTGGCAACCCTCACGCAGCCCATTGCGCTCGACGATGTCGTCGATTATCTGGAGGCGGCGCTCGACCTGTCCGATGGGGTCGGCGGCGGCATCTTCGAGATCGGCGGCCCCGAGGTCGTATCCTACGGCGACATGATGCGGGAATACGCGCGACTGCGCGGACTTCATCGGTTGATGCTGCCGGTCCCGGTGCTGACTCCGCACTTGTCCGGGCTCTGGCTCGCGCTGGTTACACCGGCCCAGGCACGCGTCGGCCGCGCGCTCGTGGAAGGGCTGAAGAACGCGACGATCGTCCGATCGCCGGCGGCCCGCGAAACGTTTCGGGTCGAACCGATGCCGCTTGTCGCGGCGTTCGTC
>JAKFYA010000299.1 GCA_021731095.1 Acidobacteriota bacterium
CAAGGTCTTCCTCCGCCGCTTTCGGGAGGCAACAGGCGCCACCCCCTTCGACTACCTGACGCGCCTGCGCATGGACCGTGCGAAGGAACTGCTGGGCACCACCACGAAGCCGCTCCGTCAGATTGCTGCTGACGTTGGCTACGCCGACGCGTTCGCCTTTTCCAAGGCCTTCAAGCGCGTCGAGCAGCACAGTCCGCAGGGGTATCGGAAGGGGAAGGGTTGAGACGGAGGCCGGCCAGCGGCCGAGCCACTGGGGGCGGCGAAGGCGGGTTGCGGAGCATGGGTGCGAGAGGCAGGCTCGGGCAGGGCTCGCACGCTGTGTGCGAGCCCTGTAGTTGATGTCGCGTGTCACCGGCCAGCTGGACGGGTGGCGGGGTCCCATTGCGCCGTTTTCAGTTGGAAGCGGATGCGCGCCGTCGACGTTTCGCTTGCCTCCGTGAGCCGCGCAACGTCTTCCACCATCCGCCGGATGTAGGCCCGGTAAGAGTCAGACATGGCCACCGGGATGCGCGGGTCGGCCCACTTCAGGCTGTAGGCGGCCGTGGCATTGGCTGCCAGGTACCGCGCCGAGTCCAACATGCGGTCGATGTTCTCCTGCTTCCACTCGGGCAGGAACGGCCTGACCTCTTCCAGTTGCGCCAGCCGTGTGCGCAACGGGCCGTTGACGAGGTCGCGAATGGCGTCCAGATGCGCGGCGTGCGTTTCGCGGGAGGCCGGGATCTGTTCTGACAGTCGCTCGAGATGCCGGGCGTGACGCCGGATGTCCGAACTCACATCGGCGACCGCCTCCGACAGGGCAGCACCTTCACGGTAGTGGGCTTCGGCCGTTGTCGTTGTTGCCTGCGCCTGTCCCGCGAGAAGCACTGCCCCTGCTACCAGAACCGCTGCTCTCCAACCGGTGCGCTGAGTCTGAGCCATGCTGCCTTCTCCTTCTCGTGCCGGCCGCCAGGGCCGGGTGCCGCGATATCCGCGGCGTCGATGGGTCGAAGGTAGCTGGAGTGTGAGGAGATGAAAAATAGATAGTTCGACACATAAAGGTCGACAAAACGGATATCAGCGGCTCTCCTGGAACAAGGCGCCGGACACGCCAGCCATGCCGGCGTCAGCCGTGCAGGCCCAGGCGTCTCGGCCCAACGATGGGCGTTCAGCGCGATTCGGTCAGCGTCCAGGCGACACCCGTGGAGCGCTCGATGGTGATCTCCGTGCAGCCGGCGGTGCTGTGTGTGCCGTCGTACGCCGTGGAACCCCAGAACGTGCCGAGCAGTTCGTTGACCACCAGGCGGGAGCCGCACCAGACGATGAAGTTCGAGCTGGGGCCAGAGAAGGCGCCTGTGATGCGAACCCGCGTCACGGTTGCCGGCTTGGTGAGGACCATGTTGCCCGCGCCTGCGGTGGACCAGAGTCCTGGCTGGAGGCGGAAGTTCTGCGTGCTCTGCCCGTCGATATAGAGCCCGGCCCGCGCCTCGCCATAGCCGGTGGCCGACGCCGCCAGGTTGCCGTTGGCCGGGGTCAGGCCGTCAAAGCGATACGCGCCGGCGCTGTTGGTCGAGGTGGAGCGTCCTGCGTTCGCTCCGTCGAGGATGCGCACGGTTGCGCCTGAGATGTTGCCTCCGGCCGTAGACGTGACCGTGCCTGTCAGGGCGATGGTGGCTGCCGGCGTGACCGTGACTGGGGGCACTGTAGTGCTGGAGTCTGCCAGGGGAAGCCACACGGCCGTGCCGGTGGAGGAGTAGAGCACGAGATTGCCGTCAATCTGTACCACGACCGACGCACCGGCATTGCCGGAGGTGCCAGACGCCCACATGGCTTCATTGCGGGCGTTGTAGATGACGAAGTTGCCGTCGGTCTGCAGCACCGCCTGTCCCGGGATGGGTGTGGCTGTGCCGCTGGACCACTTCACCGCGGCCGTGCTGTTGTCCACCATGACCAGCGTGCCATCGGCCTGGTAGGTCAGGCGATAGCGACCGTCCGTCGTGGTGATGGATTCTCCGGGGAGCAACACGCCCCCGGCAGCCAGGCGATCGCCCGGAAGCACCTGCAGGGTGACCGTTGTACTGCCGCTGCCACCGCGCCCGTCCTGAACCGTCACGGTGATGGCTGTGGCACCGGTCCGGGCTGGCGCCGTCCACCGCGTAGTGGCCGCACTGGTCGAGGAGAAGGTGCCCCCTCCTCCGGTCCAGGCAAAGCTGAGGCTGTCGCCATCAGCGTCGCTGCCGCTGGCACTGAGCGTGCTGGCCTGGCCTCCCCGGAGCGTGCACGGGTTGCAGGTGACCGATACCGTCGGGGCGCGATTGCTTGGCGTGGTGGTTGACGTGGCGCCGCCATACAACGCCGTGACGCCGCCAATGTCATCTGTCTGGAGCGTGTAGGTGTTGCCGGTCACATGATTCATGATCGCCGGGTAGGACTGGCCGGCTTGGTCCGGATGGTCGAGCCCCAGCACATGACCGAACTCGTGCAGCGCCACGCGGTTCACGTCCCACAGCCATGCGGTTCGTGAGACCTGGCGGAGGTTGCCCGGATAGGAGTTCCACGATTCGTTCACATCGAAGATGACATCCGTCTCCCTGATCTGGCCTCCGATGGAACGCGTGCGCGTGACGGCCAACGCGTCGCCGAAGTCATCCCCGTCGACCGTGTCATCCCAGAACACGTTGTTGATGGTGTTGCCGTACGTGCGGGCTGCCGTGGAGTTGCGCACGACCGTGAACCGCCCTGTCGCGGGGAGATAGGCGTTCCAGGAGGCGAGGGCGTCCTCGGCTGAGGCATCCCAGCTGGGGCTGCCGTCGATGAGTGTGCCGGACGACGCGCCGAGCTGCAGGTGCATCACGATGTTGCCGGTGGGCCACTTCGGTCCGCTGAGCACGTAGGTGAGGCCAGGCACGGTCAGCCAGAGCGCGGTTAACGCGGTCGTGACCGCCAGAAGGGACAGGCGCCTCATCGCGCGTGCACCTGAGCCACGCGGGCCTTGATGCGGGTGCGGAAGTCAGCCAGGCGCATGGGCCGGGCCGACGGCTCCCGTCGTGGCTTGCCGATGGCGTCGGGGCTGGCGACGGGTTCGTCCGCCAGTGTCCGAACCGTGTCGACACCAGTGGCGTCCCGGGAGACGCGCAACACACCCTGCGTGAAACCCACAATCGGATTGATGCTGCGACGCCGGCGGGCAAAGATCACCCGCCGGTCGCCGACCGTGAAGGTCGGCATCTCGGCCACGCTCAGGCGGGTTCCCTGCCAGTCTCCGCCCAGGAACTCGAAGATTTCCAGAGACGATGACGTGCCCCACAGCGGGTCCGTCACCTGAAAGACCACGCGCGTCCTGATGACCGTGCCTTCACGCGACTCGGTGGGGAACGGCCGGACATCCATGACCTCTCCGACGAAGATCACATCCGCCCGGTCCACCAGCTCGTCGAAGGAAACAGGTGCGTAGGAGGTTGCCGTGAGAAGGGGCGTCAGAACAACCATCCACAGCGCAAGCGCGGTAGCACGGGTGGCGGGGCGGGGTCTCTGCATGCGTGTCTCCTGGTAGTCACCGCGACGCGCCTTGCCGGTCGGGGTGTGCCTCTGGTTCAGCCGGAACCTGGCCCAGGCCGGTGCCCGGGCGCAGGCCAACCAGCATCAGGGCCACCACCCAGGTGGAGGCCTGACGCGGTCTGTCTGGAGATGGAAACGATGGCGAGCAGAAAAGCGAACAGTCGGGGACGCTCAGGAAAGCCGAAGTGGCGCCCCGACCGGGACAACACGTCACCTGGAGGGTGGAGGTCCGCCTACGTCAGCCCCTTGCCCGAGCAGGTCGTATCACGTACTTCCTCAGAGCCCCGGCAAATGCTTCGCGTGCGCCAGCCGCAGGGCCACCAGGTCCTCGCGCTGGATTCGCAGTTCGTTGGCGATGCGGTGCAGTTCGCCTTCCTCGACGATGGAGATACGGTCGTCGGTGGCGGACACGGCAAAAAGGCAGCGCATCAGCGTCAGTTTCTGCTCGTAGGATGCCAGCGCGCTGAACTCCCGCGCGACCAGAAAGTCCGCCGTGCCGCCGAAGAGGAGGTTGCTGGTCTTGGCCAACTGGACGACCACCATCGCCTGGTCCGGCGACAGGTGCCCTTCGTCCCGCACGGCGGCCTCCATGACGGCCACTTCAGCCGGAGAGATGTGGCGGTCTGCATGGGCTGCCCGGCCCAGCAGGTAGGCAAAGGCGGCAAGGAACCGGGCGCGCTCGGGTTCCAGGTGATCCAGCGCGTCCAGCGTGTCGCGCAGAGGGGCGAACTCCGGCTCCTCCGGGTGTGCAATGCCGAGCCAGGTGCGAAGCGAGGTAAGCATGTCCTAGTATCCGCCAGTGCCGGGCTGTGCCTTCGGGGAGGTCTCGGCCGGTGGGGGGGGGCAGAACGGG
>JAKFYA010000343.1 GCA_021731095.1 Acidobacteriota bacterium
GTACGGGTCAACAGGCGTCCCGCCGCCGTGAACACGTGGATGTCCACCCGGCTTCCCGTAGACAGGCGCACCGGGCTCTCCACCCAGAGGCCGGTGTCCGACAGGTTCACCACCACCAGGTCCCTCCCTGCGCGAAGCCGCACGCGGGACAGTCGCTCGTGTGGCGCAGGCGTCCGGCGTGGCGCCGCACGGCGTTCGTCCAGCGCCATCTCAGAGGCCACTCCACGTACCCCGGCGCGCGAGCAGACGCTCCACCCGCGTTCGACCGGTGGCGCCAGTGATCCGTACTGCGTACTGACTGCCGTCACGCCCGCGGACGTACACGCTGCCGGGGGTTGCGGTGCCGGCGGGCGTGAACGTGAGAAACCGGGAGCCACCCAGTTTGACGGCGTCGCCCGTCAGCCCGGCCTCGGGCACCAGCGCCACCGAGACGCCTGGAAAGCGGTCTGACAGCCGTTCGCCTGCTCGAACGAGCTGGTCAATGCCATCCGTGATTTCGCGGGCCCGCAAGCCATTGCGATTGCCATCCATGAAGAGCGCCATCTCATACCCGGACGCGCTGTCACCGAAGCGGATCGCCACGGCCGCAGCACTCAGGACCGCACGCGACCGAGCCGAGGCCATCTCGGCGGCAAGGTAGCGCGCGGCCATGCGGGCCTGGGCTCTGCTGAGCCCGCTCAGCACCTGCGCGACGGCGGCCGTGGACATGACCACCGCAACGGTCATCGCGAACAGCAGTTCGAGCAGGGTGAACCCGTGGGAAGCGCGGGCCGGCGACCAGTGATGGCCGCCGGCCCCCGTGCTCAGGGCTGCGCCGCCCGCTCCGGCCTGGCGACGGCGACCGTCAGCATGGGCTTGAGCTTCAGGAAGCTCTTCTCGCCCACTCCGCGGACCTGCATGAGGTCCTCCACCTTCTTGAATCCGCCGTTCTTCTGGCGGAATTCGACGATGCGTTCGGCTGTCCGCGCCCCGATGCCAGGCAGCGCCTCGAGCTGTGCGGCTGTCGCCGTATTCAGATTGATGGGCGCCCCACCGCCCGCCTCTTTCGGCTTTGGCGCCTGCTGCGCCCCCACACCCACGACCAGCCACACCATCAGCAACAGACTTCCCCATACACGCTGCATAGCCGCCTCCTTTGCACGCCGGACAGATTGCGCACCTGGCCACCGCGAGGCTCGCGCGCCGTTGATGGGTCTGCACTCGATTCGGCACAATCTGCCCCTCCAGTCCTCACGGTGGTGTCCCCGGCGGGTCCGCGGCGTGCGAGGGTCGGGTGCACGGAAAATCCGTGACCCGCCGGGGTCCGCACGTGAGAGGGCAAGGCAGTCGCCAGTCGTGCGCGCCGGGCGCCGTCGGCGCATCATGCTGGAAACGGAAGGGTTGGCGCGGTGACGGCGCGTCGGTGTCCGGGCCTGGATGAGGCCTGACAGCTGCGGTTGTCACCCATGGCGTGCGGCAGCCAGGCGGACGCCAGGCGCGCAACGCTGGTCACAGGCCACACGAGGCGTACATGACATCGCCCGCCGACCGCGGGTGCGGCGGGCGGGCGATGCTCGTTCAGCCCACTGCGCTGAGCGCGGTGGCGTCAGCGTGACACGCGGGTCAGTTCACGGTGAAGGAGGACGCCTGGACCTTGATGTCGCCAAAGACCGACGCGCCACGTTCAACCGTCGCATAGATCAGCAACATGCGGCTCCCTGCCAGGGTCGCCGGAAAGGGCACATTGGCCGTGAACGTGCCATTCGATGCAATGGCCGGTGTCCCGCCCGATGAATCGGTCACAGCCTTCGTGCCATCCTCCCGCACGAACTCGAAGGTGATGAAGGCCAGATTCTCCGACCCGGGACCAGTCACACGCCCAGAAATCCGCAGCGTGCTGCCAGCGGCAATCAGCGTCGGCAGCGGCTGGTCCAGCACCAGACCGCGAATATCGGTGGTGCCAAACGCCGGATAGTCCACCGGCAGCGCCTGGACAATCGCGGCAGCCGTCTTCGGCCGAATCCCGGTCTTCAGGTCGGCCGCGTAGCTGGTGGCCATGTCGAACGAACCATAGCCGTCGTAGCTCAGCACGCCGGACCGGTTCGGATCTTCGAGGCGCTGCGAGAAGAAGTTCCAGTAGTTCATCTCGCGCTGTGTCAGTGGCGTCTGGGACACCACGACCGTGGCGCGATGCCACTCGCCAACCGCCGGGCCGGTGCGCTCGCCGTGCACACCGACGATGTTCGAGATGGTCACACCACGCACGCCGCCCACAACCGGGGTGCCGGGTGCCGGCTCTCCGGAGTTGCCGAACTGGCCCTGATCGTCAAACAGCGTCACGTCCGGGAACTGTTCCTTCGGCAGCAGACCCATGGCATACAACGTCGCCGGCGGGAACCGGATGGGCGCCGGACTCCGGTCTATCACCCATGCCCCGGTATTGACGGCGCGACGCGACCCCACCAGTGAGGCACCCAGCAGCGCCGGGTCATTGGCCCACAGCGGATCGTGGAAGGCCGGCTGGTGGCCCGCACGCACCAGACCGTTGACGGCGGTCCAGTCGATGTAGCTGCCCCACTGATGCGCGGTCTCATGGTTCGACACTTCGTTGGTGGCGAACTGCGAGGTGTAGATTTCGGTGGCCCGAAGCCGGCCCGCGCTTCCGAACAGGGCGGTGTCGTCACGCTGTTCAGCTCCCGTCCCTCCGACCTCGTTCTTGACGGTGATGTGCACGCCTGTGTAGTCCGGAAGGACCGTCCGATGCGGCACCATGGCGATGACATCGTAGGTATCTTCAAAGTGCTCGTAGAACTTCTGGGCCACCGCGCGCCGTTCGTCCTGGTCGTCCCCGCCCAGCGCAATCTGCTCGCCGAACTGCGGAAGCACGATGTTGACCACGTTACTGGCGAACTGCACGTCATCGGCCAGGCGGGTCACGGTCACGTCCGGAATGCTGTTGGGGCCCATCCGGAGCAGAATCTGCTTGTCGCCCGTCACGGCACCACCAATGACGTCGCCCCAGACGACCTCTGGTGAGTCCCAGCCCCAGCGGAATCCGCCCAAGGTCCGCCCGAGGGCCGACCCCGGCCACGACGGGGAGAACACGCTGACCGCGCGCCCGCCGAACGTGTCCATCCGTTCGCGCTGCCACGTCTCGACGGCGCCATCCGCAAAGCGGAACTGCACCGTCGGCACGTCCCCAGCCACCATGAAGTCGCGCAGCGTGATGGTGCCCGTGTAATCAGGCGACAGAATCGCCGGTTCCTGCGTGAACGCCAGTGCATGCCCGTCAGCCACATCCAGCGGCCGAATCCGGTTGCGCCGTGCCCGCACCAGCTCCCGCGGATCGACGCAGGTCACGACGGGTCGGACTGACGGTGGAACGGTCAGCGTGGGCAACCCGAGCTGGGCGTGCGTGACGGTGGATGCTGCGGCGCTGACAGTCAGCAGCGCCAGGGTGGCCAGGACGAGTTTTCTCATACGTCTCTATATGTCGGCAGATGGCGCACGCTTCCGCAGTGCCGCTCCGGTGATAACAGGAGTGTAGACGACAATTACGTGTGTACTCAACGACATACAGCCGAAGGTCGGCGGGCGCCTATTCCAGTCTGAACGCCACGGACTGTTCGACAGGCGGACCGGCGGCGGACCGCACCCGGACCACGTAAGCCCCCGGCGCCAGGCTGGCCAACGGCAGGGCCACCCGGAAGCGGCCGGTGCCCCGCTCCATCACGGGCAGTTCCGCCAGACGCTGGCCCGTCGGATTCAGAATGTCCGCCGTCGACCCTGGACGTCCGTCCCCATACACCTCCCACTCCAGGAGGACGCGGTCCGAGCGGGCAAACCGCCGGCCCGCTGCCGGCCAGGGGTCCGGAGCGACGTCCAGCGCCCGCTGCTCGAACAGCGTTCTGGCACGAAACACCCGCAGGCTGCTGAGTGCGACCGGACCGCCATCCCACGCGGGCACCGGCACGGTGCGCTGCCACTGGTCGAGTACGGCACCATCGCTGGCCCTTGCCGTCCATCGGAAGACTGCCTGCGTGCCGGGTTGCAGGATGAACCGGGCGCGGGCCTCCCGCCCCACCGACTGGGCATCCGGCGGCAAGGGATCCTCGGGATGCCGTACGGGCGCTCCCGGCCTCACCGGCTCGACCTCCACGACTGCCGGAACCGGACCTGACGTGGCAGCAGCCTTCTCCCACGTCATCGTCAGCGCGGTCAGACCGTCGGCCGTACGCGAGGCACCGAGCCACACCTCCACTGCCTGTCCCCCCATCTGGCGTGCCAGGGCACCAAGGGCGGCCTGCAGGCCTGCGTCCACTGGTGCGGGCGCCGACGGCGTGCGGTCGCTGGCACTGGGCGCCCAGTACCCGCGCCGTGCCCG
>JAKFYA010000112.1 GCA_021731095.1 Acidobacteriota bacterium
TCGTCCAGCAGCAGGGTGCCTCCGGCCGCCGTGCGGATGAGGCCGGGCTGATCACTCACGGCACCAGTGAAGCTGCCGCGCCGGTGGCCGAACAGCTGGCTGTCCGCCATGTCGCGACTGGTCGTCGTGCAGTTGTAGGGCAGGAACATGGCGGCCTTGCGCGGAGATCCCACATGAATCGCGCGCGCCACCAGGTCCTTGCCCGTGCCGCTTTCTCCGGTGATCAGCACCGTGAGGTCGTGTCCCTGGAGCCGTTGGATCTGTTCGGTGACGCGGGCCATGGCCGCACTCGCGCACACGAAGCCGGGCAACAGCGGTTCGAGCGATCGTTCAGTTGGCAGCTCCAGTGGCTGGATCGTCCGTTCGCGCGCGCCGCACAGCTCGAAGCCCTGCCGGGCAATCGCCGCAATCATCCGGACGCGCCGAACCACCGCATGTCCGAGGGACTGCTGCGAGGCGACCACGCAGGCACAGTCCCCGTCGGGATGGCGGCCGAGCGGTGTCCGGAGGAGGAGGCCGGGGCCGTAGGCCGGGCTGCCCTGGGCCGCTGCGCGGCCGAGAGCGCGACCAACCTCGTTGTCGCAGCCGGAGGCGGCCAGAACCTGTATGTCTCCTGCGGGCGCAGACACGAAGACCACCGCGGCATCCGCATGCGTGATCTCCAGCAGCGCTGCCGCCACTTCCCGGGCGAGCAGCTCGGGCATGATGGCGGCGTCCACCAGCCGACGAACCAGGACGTCATCCGCATCGACGGGTGACCCGAGATAGGGTCCGTTCACGGGTGTGGCCAGCAGCGTGCACGCCGCCTGTGCCTCCGCAAGGTCCCGTTGCGCGCCAAGCGCGCGGAAGACCTGTGTGGCCCGTGTCAGCGAACGCTCGGCCGAGGAGCGCGCGCCGGCCCGAGCGGCCAATCGTCCAAGGGCCAGTTCGCTCAGGCCGCCTTGATAGCGCTCACCGAGCAGGTCAAAGACATTCACGCTCTGACCGTAGTCGTGGTACGCCTCGGTCTGGTGGCCGGTGGCTTCATGGAGCGCACCGCGGAGTCGGAGATACTCGCCCCACTTGCCTGGCGTCGTGCGGGGGTCGAGTCTGGTCTCGCACCCGAGCAGGCGACGTTCAGCGTCCATCACGCGCCCCGCCAGCAGCAGCGCTTCGGCGGCGGCCAGATCCGCCGCCAGGGCATCGCCCGGTGGCGCGCCAGGCGTACCAACCAGGTCGTCCGCCAGCCCCAGCGCTTCGGTGTAGGCCGTGCGGCGGATGGCCAGCCTGATGGCGAGCACCTTGAGGGACCACTCGTACCATCGGCTCGTCTGTCCCGTGTCCGAGCCATAGGCCTCGGCGGCCTGCCGCAGGTATTCATGCGCACGCTCATAGGAGCCGCGCATCAGGTGAATCTGGGCCAGCGTGTCGAAGACGGCACCCGTTGTTTCGTGGAACTGCACCGGCGTGCGGACCTCGAGGGTCCGGTTCAAGACCTGTTCGGCCCTGTCGAGGTCGCCCACCTGGACACAGATTTGGCCAAGCGTTGCCAGGGCGATGGCCAGGCCATGGCTCGAGCGGGTCCGCTCGTGCAATTCCAGGCTCCGTTCGGCCAGGGCCAGCGCCTGATCGTGGCGGTGCCGCATCATGGCGACGTTGGCCTGGTTGTGGACGATCCCGGCGAGGACATCAGCGGCATCGATGGCCAGCGCGAGGCGTTCGGCATGACGCAACGCGGTGATGGCCTCTTCGTAGCGCCCGGACTGCGCCAGCAGGACCGCCGACAGCGAGTGCACCTGGGCCAGGTGGCGCCGATCGCCGGCTGCATGGAGCGCCGACGCCGCCTCGGTGAGATGGTCCCGCACGATACTGCTGTCGCCGACCTGCTCGTAGCAGAGGCTCAGCTCGTAGTGGGCCAGGCCGATCGCGCGGGAGTCGTGAGCGGCCTCGGCCTGCTTGAGCGCCCGCGTATGGAGCGCAATGGCCCGGGACTGGTCCCCGCGGGCAAAGGCGACGCGGCCATGGAGGCGCCAGAGCGTCGACAGGCGAGAGGGGGGCAGGGGGTCCCGGAGGGCATCGGGAGGGCGTCCCAGTGCGGTGACGGCCTGGGAGAGGTTGTCCTGCAGCAGCCAGGCTTCGGCCAGGCCGGTGCGGACGCTCAGCTCATCGTCACGGGACAGCGAGGTGTTGCGCTGCAGATGGGTGAGCGCCTGGAGCGCCTCGGCGCTCTGGCCCCGCTCGAGTGCGGCAGTGGCCCGGGACAGGGCAGCGTGAACGGGTCCGGTGCTCACCCCGGGAGTATACAGGGTATACACCCGGAAGGGACCGTCTGCGCGGTCGGACGCCAGCCTCGGGTCCTGCCGTCAGGCAGGCAGGGCGAGCAGCAGACGATTCAGGACGGTCTCAAGCGCCGCCGGCTCTCCAGCTGGCAGCCGCAACAGCAGGCATCGGCGCCCCAGGTCGTCCAGCGACGTGAAGTCGCCCACGGCCTGGGCCGTCTCGAGGACACCAAACGTGTAGCTGGCCCCCGGAATGGCCAGGTCGTCCGCCGTCTCGCTCGTGATGATGATGAAGAGACCGGAATCCGGTCCCCCCTTGTGCAACTGCCCCGTGGAGTGGAGATAGCGTGGCCCATAGCCGAACGAGGTCGCCACGGCATTCTGCGCGCCGACAGCTGTCCGGAAGCGGGTCAGTGCTTCAGTCACACCGGAATCGGACGGCGAGACGTAGGCCAGAAGGGTCAGGTAGTCTCCGGGGTGAACCTGCGACAGGAACGCCTCTGGACTTCCCGTCTGCGCGGCGGTGGCTCGGCTGGCCGTGAGGGCCACGCCACCGATGGTGACGGCCGCGGCAGGGACCGGCAGGTGGCCTTCGCGTTCGTGCCTGGACACCAGGGCCCCGGTCGCCGCCTTGGCACGCGCGACGTCCGGTTCGCTGAATGGGTTGACCCCGAGCAGCCAGCCGGCCGTGGCCGTGGCCACTTCCCAGCGCATGAACTCGGCGGCGAGCGACAGCGGATCGTCGAGGGTCAGACTGACGACCGGCGCACCTGTCGCCCGGAGGGTCTCGAGGGCCACGGCGTCGGGCGATTCGCCGGCCAGGCTCAAGGTGACCACCAGGCGGTCTGCGCCATACCGGGTGCGGGGTGGTTCGCCAGTAATCGGAATGACGCCATGGCCATCCTTGCCCGTGCTCTCGGCCACCAGCTGTTCGACCCAGAGGCCGAAGGAGCTGAGCGATGGAGACGGGAGCAGCGTGAGCTTGTCTCGTCCGCACGCAGCGCTGGCCGCCATGGCGACCCCGAGCGCCACGCCGGGATTCTCGCGCAGCGTGGGTGTGCGGCAGGCCTCGGCCATGGCCGCGCCACGCTCGACCAACGTGTCGACCGGCAGGCCCATCAGGGCTGCGGGCACCAGGCCGAACAGGGTCAGGGCAGAGAAGCGCCCACCCACGTCGGGTGGATTGACGAACACATGCCGGAAGCGCTCCTGCTGCGCCTGCCGGTAGAGGAGGGTGTCGGGGTCGGTGATGGCCACCATGCGCGAGCCCCAGTCCTCGTGACCAGCGGCCACGAGCCGTCGCCTGGCTTCAAGCGCCATGACCGTCGGCTCAATCGTGCCACCCGACTTGCTCGCAATGATGAAGAGCGAGGTCGCCGCCTGCGCCATGGCCTCCCGGACCGCGCCGGGGTTGACCGAATCGAGCATCCGGAATCGGGGCCACCCATCGCGGACACCGATGACCTGGCGGATGACTTCCGGCGCCAGGCTCGAGCCCCCCATGCCGAGCAGCACCACGTCGGTGAAGCCGGCCGTGCGTATGTCGTCCGCCGCGGCGCGCACCTGTGCCAGGTGCGGTCGCATCGTGTCGGCCGCGCCCAGCCATCCCAGGCGCGTCGCAACCGCCGCCTGTACGGCGGCGTCCGATGACCAGGCCCCCAGCGTCCGCTGCCAGAGAGCGTCCAGGAACGAGGCCTGTTCCAGCCGCGCATAGACGGCGTCGAGCGTCGGAAGGGCCGGAACGGGATCGAGGGAACCTGTGTGTGGCATGGCGTCGTATGGTTAAGGGCAGAACTATCATAGTGAAACAAATGACGTGGTTGCTTGTCTTCGTGAGTGCCGTCCTCGGGATCGGGTGCGCGCCTTCGCCTGGCCGGGAGGCTGTGGTGCCCGCGCCCGCCGCGACGTCGCCGGCAGCCGCAACGTCGGCGGCCGAGCCACCGGCGGGAGCGACCGTGGCGCAGCCCCGGGTGGTCTTTCTGGGCGACAGCCTCACGGCTGGCTATGGTCTCGAATCGTCAGAATCATTTCCCGCCCTCATTCAGGCTCGCATGGCAGCCGAGGGGTATCCCTACGAGGTGGTAAATGCAGGCGTCTCTGGCG
>JAKFYA010000360.1 GCA_021731095.1 Acidobacteriota bacterium
AGCGCCGTGGTGCGCGGAGCACGGGACGCCGGTGGCCCGCTGGCGGTGGTTGGCCCGCCAGCGTCCGCGCTGCTGGCTGCGGCCGTGCGCGCCGGCCTGCGAGGTGTGGCCGAAGGGTTTCCGGACCGCGCCTATGCGCCGAACGGGTCGCTCGTACCGAGGACCGCAGCAGGGGCACTGGTCACCGATGCCGTGCTCGTGGCCGCCAGAGCGCTCGGCATGGTGCGGGACGGCCAGGTGGCCGCCCAGGATGGCACCGTACTCGGGCTGCAGGTGGAAACGCTCTGCCTGCACGGAGACTCGCCAGGGGCGGCCGCCTCGGCCAGGGCTGTGCGCGAGACGTTGGCCGCCGCCGGTGTCCTGGTGACGTCGGCCTGAGCCGGTCCCCGGCAGGGAGGGCTCGCCGTCAGTGCGTGTCAGGTGCGCTCAGGGCCCGGCGCAGAATCTTGCCCACCATGGTCTTCGGCAGGCTGTCGCGGAACTCGATGGCTACCGGCACCTTGTACGGCGTCAGCCGCGTGCGGCAGTACTGGCGCAGCTCGTCCCCGGTGGCATGCGCCCCCGCCTTCAGCACCACCCACGCCTTGGCCACCTCGCCCTTGATCGGGTCCGGAATGCCCGCCACGCCCACTTCCAGCACCGCGTCGTGCGAGGCCAGCACCTCTTCGATCTCGCGAGGCCAGACCTGGAAGCCACTGGTCTTGATGAGGTCTTTCTTGCGGTCGACGATGAAGATGTAGCCGTCCTCATCGCGGTAGGCCAGGTCGCCGGTGTGGAGCCATGGACCACCCGCGTCGTGCGTTCGCAGCGCCAGGGCCGTCTCGGCCTCGTTCCGCCAGTAGCCGCCCATGAGCTGGGGTGCCCGCATGAGCAGCTCACCCACGACACCTGTCGGCAGGTCCCGTTCACCCGTCTCGTCGTCGACAATACGCGCTTCGACATCAGACACGGGGATGCCGATGGAGCCAATCTTCTGGGTGCCCTCGACCGGGTTCAGGCAGACGGCCATCATCGCTTCGGTCAGGGAGTAGCCCTCGATGATCCGGGAGCCGGTGCGTTCCTCAAAACGCGTCTTGGTCTCGGCATGGAGTGGCGCGGAGCCCGAGAAGCAGAGCTTGATGGAGCGCAGGCTCACCTTGCCCGCCACCACCGTCGGATGATTCAGGAGCGCCGTGTACAGCGTCGGCACCCCGCAGAAGATGGCGGGCCGCACGGTCCGGATCGTGGCCAGCACGTCATCGACATCCCGCGGATTCGGAATGAGGGACAGCGGGTTGTGCCCCATGAAGGCCAGCGACTGCACGCCCACGTTGGCGTACACGTGGAACATCGGCAACGGCAACATGACCACGTCGTCCCAGTCGCGTCTGGCCGGTTTGGTCCAGTGGTGGAGCTGCAGGCCCGCGGTCACGTAGTCACGGTGCAGGCCGAGCACCCCCTTCGGCACGCCGGTCGTGCCGCCACTCGACAGGATCACGGCCGGGTCATCCGGTGCGATGGTCCGGTCAGGACGTGCCTGCCCGGCATGGCGCGCGAGGAGCGTCTGCAGCCACGGGTCGCCAGGCTCGGGCCGCACGTGGTGCCCATCGCGTCGCTCCCGGAGCAGCGTGAAGAGCACCCGGAGCGCCGGCGGGAAGTAGTCCTTGATGGAGGTCACCACCACCCGCGTCACCATCGTCATCGGCTGGACAGCCTTGATGCGGGCATAGCAGGAGGATAGAACGATCACGGTGGTGGCGCCCGTCGCCTGCAACGCATGTTCGAACTCGCGTGCCGAATAGAGCGGGTTGAGCGGCACCACGACGGCCCCGGCCTTCCAGATGCCAAACTGCGCGATGAGGAACTGCGGCGTATTGGGCAGGACCAGGGCCACGCGGTCGCCTCGGCCGACGCCCCAGGCGACCAGCGCCGCCGCGAACGCGTCGCTCAGCCGGTTCAGCTCGTCGTAGGAGAGTCGCCGACCCTTGAACAGGGCGATGGCGTGTGCGGGCCGTTCAGCGGCGGCGGCATCGAGGCAGTCCACCAGGGTCTGCGCCGGGTATGGCGCGAGCGACGGCGGGACCGTGCGGTCGTAGTGACGGGTCCACGGATGCGGGAGCACCCGTGGATTCTATCCGCTAACGGATGAGCATCTGCAGGAGGGCCTTTTGCGTATGCAGCCGGTTCTCTGCCTGGTCGAAGACGACCGAGGCGGACGATTCGAGCACGCTCGCCGTGACCTCTTCTCCGCGGTGGGCCGGGAGGCAGTGCATGAAGAGCGCTCCCGGGTTGGCCGCCGCCATCAGCGTGTCGTTCACCTGATAGGACGCGAAGGTTTCGCGGCGGAGCGCCGCCTCCCGTTCCTGGCCCATCGAGGTCCAGACGTCAGTGTAGATGGCGTCGCTGCCGCTGGCGGCCTCAAGCGGGTCCTCCAGCAGCAGGATCTGCGCGCCTTCACGCGCGACGCCACGGGCCTCCTGCAGCGCGCGATCCGGCAGCTCGTAGCCCTTCGGCGACGCAATGCGCATCGTGACGCCCACCATGGCAGCGGCATGGGCCAGCGACGCCGCGACGTTGTTGCCGTCGCCGACGTAGGTCAGGGTGCGGCCCTTCCACGAGCCCCAGCGTTCGCGGAGCGTCATGAAGTCCGCCAGCGCCTGACAGGGGTGCTGTTCGTCGGTGAGCGCGTTGACGACGTGCAGTCCGGTTGTGCAGGAGGCAATGGCTACCGCCTTCTCCTGCGCGAAGGTCCGGATGACCAATCCCTTCACCCAGCGCTCGAGGTTACGGGCAATGTCCTCGAGCGGTTCGCGCGAGCCGTCGATGAGCTCGGCCGGCACATGCAGGACATGGCCGCCCAGCTCACGCACGGCGATCTCGAAGGTCGACCGCGTGCGCAGCGACGGCTTCTCGAACAGCATCGCGACGTGTGCGCCGCCCAGCGCCGAGGCCGACGGGGCCTTCGGGCCCAGCGCACGCTCGGCCTTGAGCCGCGCGGCGACGTCCAGCAGGTGGACGAGGTCGGCGGCGTCCAGGTCGAGAACGGAGAGGAAGTCCTTGCTCTTGGTGCGCGGTGGCACGACGGTGGTCATGATGGCCCTTCGGCTAGGTGCGGTACTCGCCGTTGATGCGCACGTACTCGGCGCTCAGGTCGCAGGTCCAGACCGTGGCCGTGGCGCCTGGCCGCGTGCCAAGGTCGACATCAATCTCGATGGTGGCGCCCCGCAGATACTCGGCGGCCAGCGGTGCCGACTCGTCGTGGGGCAGGCCCTTCTCGAACAGCAGGATGCCGCCCACGTGGACGGTCACGGCATACGGGTCGAAGGACACGCCCGAGCGGCCGGCCGCCGCCAGGATGCGGCCCCAGTTCGGGTCGGCGCCGTGGACGGCGGTCTTCACCAGCAGCGAATTGGCGATGGTGCGCGAGACGGTGTCGGCCGTCTTCTCGTCCGGCGCGCCGAGCGTTCTGACGGCAATGAGCTTGGTGGCGCCTTCGCCGCCGCTCACGATGGCCATGGCCAGCTCGCGCGACAGCGCCACCAGACCCTCGACCAGCAGGGGGTACTCGGCCTCGGTCACCGTCACGCCGCTCTGACCCGAGGCGAAGGCGAACAGCGAGTCGTTGGTCGAGGTGTCGCCATCGATCGTGATGGCGTTGAAGGTCTGACGCGCGGTGTCCACAAGCGCGCGGCGGAGCAGGTCCGGGGCGACGGCGGCGTCCGTCGTCAGGAAGCCGAGCATGGTGGCCATTTTCGGCTCGATCATGCCCGCGCCTTTGGCCATGCCGCCGATGGTGAAGGGACCAGACGGGGTCTGTACCGTGACGGCGCCCTCTTTCGGGAACCGGTCCGTGGTCATGATGGCGCGGGCCGCCTCGCTGCCCTTCCCACGCGCGAGCGTGGCCGTCGCGGCGGCGATACCCGTGGTGAGCGCGGCCATCTTCAGGCCCACGCCGATGACGCCTGTCGACGCGACCAGCACCTCTTCAGGCGCGCAGCCCACGCCGGCCGCCGTCAATGTCGCCATCTGCCGCGCGTTCCGCATGCCCTCATCGCCTGTGCAGGCATTGGCGCATCCGCTGTTCACCACGATGGCGCGCGCGCGTCCGCCGGTCTGGCCCAGGTGCTCCTGGCAGAGCAGGACCGGTGCCGCCTTCACCACGTTGGTCGTGAAGATGCCCGCTGCGGTGGCGGTGCCATCGACGGCCAGCACCATCAGGTCGAGGGCCGAGGCCTTGATGCCGCAGTGCAACGCGGACGTGGTGAAACCGAGGGGCGCTGACACGCCGCCGTCGGCCACGGCCACGGCTCCAACTGCCGGGGTGGTGCTGACGCTCATGCCTGGGCTCCCTGATCGA
>JAKFYA010000328.1 GCA_021731095.1 Acidobacteriota bacterium
CGCGCAAAGCGCGAACACGGCGGCAAGCATGGTCTGTCGCGTGGCCATCTGGTCCTACTTGAGATTGGCCGCGAAGAACGTGAGGGTTCGCTGCCATGCCAACTCGGCGGCGGCCTTGTCGTAGCGAGGCGTGGTGTCGTTGTGGAAGCCGTGGTTCACCCCGTCATAGATGTGCTGGGTGTAGCGCACCTTGTTGGCCTTCAGCGCGTCTTCGTAGGCGGCGGCTCCGGCGTTGACGCCCTGGTCGAGTCCTGCGTAGTGAATCAGGAGCGGCGCCTTGATCTTCGCCACGTCAGCAGCCGCCGGCTGGCGACCATAGAACGGCGCTGACGCAGCCAGTTCGGGTACGCGCACCGCCAGCGTGTTGCAGATGCCGCCCCCGTAGCAGAAGCCGACGGCGCCGACCTTGCCATTCGAGTCGGCGTGGGCTCTCAGAAACTGCACGCCGGCCACCCAGTCTTCGACCAGCTTGGCCGCGTCCAGGCTGCGCTGCAATTCGACGCCCTTCTCGTCGGTCCCTGGGTAGCCCCCCAATGAGGTGAGGGCATCCGGCGCCAGTGCGAGGAAGCCCGCCTTGGCCGCGCGACGGGCTACATCTTCGACGTAGGGGTTCAAGCCGCGGTTCTCGTGAACGACCAGCACGGCACCCAGCTTTCCGCTGGCGTTCTTCGGCTTGGCCAGCAAGCCCTTCACGGTGCCGTATCCCTGCGGGGAGGCATAGCTGACATAGCTGGTCGAGATGGTGGGGTCGTCCTTGGCGACCTGCTGAGCCAGGGCGTAGTTCGGCTTCAGCATCTCGAAGAGCGCCGCGGCGGTCACGCCACCCACGGCGAACTTCTGGGCGCCATCAAGGAAGCCCCGTCGGTCAAGGCCGCCATGCACGTACTTGTCGAAGAGGTTCAGCAGATCCTGTGGGAAGTCTGTGGCCTTCATGCGTTCCATTGAAGCGTCTCCTTCGAGTGGCCTGCGGGAATGAGTGACGATCAGGGGCGCTGGCTGGCGGGCGGCACCAGACCACTGAGGCGCAGATAGACGGCCAGTTGGCCGTAGACGTCCCAGGCATGGCCGGATAGGAAATAGAACACGCGTGGCTTGGTCGACTCTCCGATGAAGGGCACCTTCACCTTCTGCATCATCGTCTCGTCGGACTGCTCGTTGATCAGGGCCGTGCCGTAGTCGAACGACGCTTCGAGGGCCTTCAGGACTTCGGCCTTGCTGGTGGCCTTCAGGTCGAGGGCAGGGACGGGCACCTTGCCCCCGATGGGCTTGAGGAAATTCACGTTGGCGCCGGCAATGTGGAGCAGTTGTTCGCCGTAGCTGCGCTGGGGTGGCGTGGCCTTGAAGCCGAACTTGTCCTCGGGCATGGCCGAAGCAATCTTCAGCATCGTGTCCTTGATGCCGGTCCAGTCCTTGAGGACTTCGTCTTTCACGCCGGTCTGGGCGAAGGACTGGGGAGCGGCGAGCAGGACGAGCGTGGCGGCGATGAACGACAGGCGCATGACATGACGCATGACAGTGGTCCCTCCTGGGGCCACCATTATAGGTTTAGCCGCGCCTGGAGCGCGGCAGCTTACCTGGCGTCGGTCTGGATGTCGCGGATGACGAACAGTTTCTCGCCGGGCCGGATGAGGCCCAGGTCTCGGCGGGCAAGGTCTTCCACGGCCGAGGGGTCGTCCCGGAGACGCCTGGCTTCGTCCCGGAGGCGGGCATTCTCGGCCTTGGACTGCGCCAGGGCCTGCTCGAGGGCCAGGTACTGCCGCCGGGCCTTCAGCATGGCCAGGAACCCCTTGTCGCCCGCCAGGGCGTCAACCAGCACCACCGCGCAGACCACCACCAGGAGGTAGTGGACCGCACGGCGCCCGACACGGCGCGTCGCGCCGAGCGGGGTTTCCGACTGGTCAATGGGCTTCTTCACCACAGGCACCGTGAGACAATAGCGTGTTTCGATCGCGGGTACAAGTCCCGGAGGACACGTCCCGCACTGTTGTACCGCGTTTCGATCGCGAGTACAAGTACCAGAGTTCGATCCCGGGTACAAGTACCGCGTTTCGCTCGCCAGTACAAGTACCGCGTTTGCCGACGAAGTACAAGTCCCTAAGTACCGCATCCACCGGAAAAGTACAAGAGCACCCCGTGTCAGCAGACCTCGTGATCGTCCTCACCACTCTCGGTGCCGGTGCGGATGGCGCCACCTTCGCGGAAACCCTGGTGGGGGAACGACTGGCGGCCTGCGTCAGCCTGTTGCCGCCGATGTTGTCCGTGTACCGCTGGCAGGGAGTGGTGACCCGTGACGAAGAACGGCAGGTGGTGATCAAGACCACGCGTGGCGCCTTGCCGAGGCTGGAGGCCAGGGTCCGCGCGCTGCACCCATACGCCGTACCGGAGTGGCTGGTGCTCGAGGCCGGAGGCGCCGCGACCTATCTCAACTGGGTGGCCGATGCGGTCGCACCGGCCGGAAACCCGCCGCCGACCGTGTGATGGCCTAGGTGCGGTTCCGCCACCACGAAATCAGCGGGGGAAGCAGGGACGCCACGATCACTCCGGCCACCAGCAGGTGAATGTTCCGCTCGATGTCAGGCACGATCAGGCCCAGGAAGTACCCCCCAAGTACCGTGCTTGCCACCCAGAGGACGCCGCCACCGATGTTGAACAGCGCGAAGTCCCGATAGGGCATCGCCACAGCGCCAGCCACCACCGGCGCAAACGTCCGGACAATCGGAATGAAGCGGGCGAACACGATGGTTTTGCCACCGTGCTTCAGATAGAACTCGTGCGTGATCCGCAGATGCTCCTTCCGGAACAGCAGCGAATCGGGTCGGTTGTAGAGCGCCTGACCCGTCCGGCGCCCAATCCAGTACCCGGTGGCATCCCCCACAATGGCGGCCACGGTCAGGGTCAGCAGCAGCACCGGCACCGAAAAGTCGCCTCGTGCCGCGAAGAGGCCCGCGGTCACAAGCAGTGAGTCGCCTGGCAGAAAGAAGCCAATCAGCAGCCCCGTCTCGGCAAACACGATGACGATCAGGCCAATCAGGCCACCCAGCCGGATCAGTTCCGGCACGTTGTACACGGTCTGGAAGACCTGCTGGACGAGATCCATCATGACTGGTTACACCGCGTCCAGGGCGCGGGCCAGATCTGCGCGAAGGTCATCAATGTCTTCGATGCCCACTGAAATCCGCACGAGGCCGTCCGTGATGCCAAGAGCCTGCCGTGTGGCAGCCGGCACCGATGCGTGAGTCATGGTGGCCGGATGACTGATCAGGCTTTCCACGCCACCCAGGCTCTCGGCCAGAGCGATGAGGCGCGTGTGATTCAACAGTGCGCGTGCGTGGTCCAGCGAGCCGAGTTCAAAGGAAATCAGTCCTCCGAACCCGCGCATCTGCCGACAGGCCAAGGCGTGCTGGGGATGGGAGGGCAGACCAGGGTAGTGCACCGCCTTCACCTTCGGATGCGCCTCGAGGAACTGCGCCAGCGCCAATCCGTTGGCATTGTGGCGCTCCATGCGCACCGGAAGGGTTTTGGTTCCGCGCAGCACCAGCCAGGCGTCCATCGGGCCGAGAATGGCGCCCTCGGCGTTCTGGACGAAGCGGAGCCACTCGACATGGTCCGGCTGTACGGCCACAACCAGGCCGCCCACGCTGTCGCTGTGGCCGTTCAGGAACTTCGTGGTGCTGTGCAGCACCATGTCGGCACCGAAGTCGATGGGGCGCTGGATGAACGGGCTGGCAAACGTGTTGTCCACCACAACCGGTACGTTCCGGGCGTGGGCTACGTCGCATGCGGCCCGAATGTCGGTCAGCCGCAGAGTCGGGTTGGTCGGCGTT
The DNA here is from genome assembly GCA_021731095.1 of Acidobacteriota bacterium. Lineage (GTDB taxonomy): Bacteria > Acidobacteriota > Vicinamibacteria > Vicinamibacterales > UBA2999 > JAKFYA01. Next base: position 3,825 of record JAKFYA010000328.1, read on the forward strand.
TCCAGAAACAGGAGCTTCGTCGTGGGCCGGATCGCTGCCGCGATGGCGTCCGGGTTCGCGGTGTCGACATAGCTGAAGTCGAGCTGATACTTCCGCAGCACCTTCTCGAACAGACGATAGGTGCCGCCGTACGTGTTGTCGGTCACGACGACGTGGTCGCCGGCGGACAGCAGGGTCATCACCGCGCCGATGGCGGCCATGCCTGATGCAAAGGCAAACCCGGCCACGCCGTTCTCGATGGCGGCCACATTGGCTTCGAGGGCCGCACGCGTGGGATTCTGCGTCCGGGCGTACTCGTAGCCCTTGTGCTGGCCAAGGGCATCCTGCACGTAGGTCGAGGTCTGGTAGATCGGGGTGACAATGGCGCCGGTCGATGGGTCCGGCTCCTGCCCCGCATGGATGCAGATCGTGCTGAATCGGGCGGTGTTGTCCAGCTTCACGCAGAGATCGTACTACAGGTCAAACGCTACACTGTGGAGCGTGACGGTTCCGACCACCCAT
>JAKFYA010000483.1 GCA_021731095.1 Acidobacteriota bacterium
CGACTGGTCGACCGTCGTGCCGGTCTTGAGCAACTTCTGGTTCGTCGAGCCATGCGGATTGTGGCAGGACGCGCACTGCATCTTTCCTTCGCGCACCGGCATGTGGTTGAAGCGGTGCAGCTTGTTGGTCACGTTCTTGTGGCACGACTGGCAGAGCTCGCCCTCCGTAGCCGTCTTCAACTGGCTGGGGCCCTTCGGGCTGTGGGTGCTGTGGCAGGTCACGCAGCCCACGTTGCGCTGGTCATGCTGGCTACCGGCCCACAGGGCGTGCGTGCCCTTGGCATGGCACGACACACACGTTTCGCTGGCCTTCTGCGGCGACAGCTTCTTCGGGTTCAGGATGAGTGAGGCATCGCCACTGTCGGCGTGCGCCTTGCCCGCGCCATGGCAGCTCTCGCAGCCCTGGTTGGCCCGGGGACTCCGGGAGACGCTGGCCTTGCCGTGCTGGGTGTCGTGATACCCCTTCTTGGCATCTTCGTGGCAGCCGAGGCAGGTGGCCTCGCCCACGAAGTCGCCGGGCGCAGCCTTCTGTGCCGCCACTGCGGCCGGCGTGGTCTGCGCAACTACCGTCGCCTCCCCTTTTCCGCCTGCGCCGGGTTTCGCCCGCCCTCCAGCCGCAGAGAGCCCGACGAACATGGCGACCGCCATGACTGACACGGCCAGCCACAACCTTGCCGCAGAACCGCGCTGAATCCTACCCATGATGCACGCTCCGCACACGCTACTGGACGGTCGGCGCGATTGCCGGAGCCGTCGTGACCATTACTGCAAGACAGACGCCACGACGCCTGAGGTCCTGCGCCACGGAATTCACTGGCTTACTCCATGCTGTGACAGCTGTCGCACTCCTGACCAATCGTCTTGCCGTCCTTCGACTTGTGGCTGTCGTCGTGGCACCTGAAACACCCGGGGAAGTCCATGTGGCCGACGTTATTCGGGTAGGTCCCGAACTGGACGTTCATTTCCGGAAACACGTTCTGCCGGTAGATGTGCGCGACGCCACTGACTGCGCGTTCGACATCCTGTCGACGGCTCATGTAGACCTCTGGATACGTCGTCCGGAAAAACTCCCGGAATCCGCGGGATATTCCCTCAGCCGCCGCCTCCTGGCTGGGATAGTTCGCTTTCAGCAGACGGACGGCCTCTCTGCGGACAAACGGCAGAGTCTTCGGAATCTCGCCCTGTCCCATCATCTGGTTGACGGCACGTTCCGGCGTCGCTGCCATCGGGTGGCTCGGCCGGTTATGGCAGTCCATGCAGTCCATCCGCCGCCGCTCGCCCTTCGCCAGCTGCTCTGCGGTCACGCCCTCGGCCACAAACTCACGGACGGTCCCAAACCGATCCTTCATCCGGACCCATGGGATGACCTGTCGGCGATCATCTGTCGAGATGTATTCAATCTCGTTGGCCGGGTCCACGTGCCAGTGGATGCCCTGGACGCCCCCGGGCCGGTCCGTGCCACCGCCCACGTGCACCTGCAGCGTCGTCACCGACTCCGTATTCTTCTCGTCCTCTGCAAATTCGTGAATCCGCCGGATGGTGTCGCCATGGAACTTGCCCGGCCAATGGCACTGTTCGCAGGTATCACGGGCCGGCCGCAGGTTCTGCACTGGCGAGGGAATGGGTCTGGAGTAGGTGTGAAAGGACACAGCGAGGAGCTGGCGCGTGCCAGAGAGCTTGGACTTGGCAAACCACGAGGCTCCAGACCCGATGTGACACTGGACGCACGAGACGCGCGCATGCGGGCCGCTCTGATAGGCAATGTACTCCGGTGCCATCACGCTGTGGCACACCTGGCCGCAGAACTCCACGGAGTCCATGTATTCGATGCCCTTGTAGCTGGCGAGCGAGACGATGACGATGTTGGCCATCGTCAGCGTGAACACGAGCACCGCTCGACGTCTCTGCAGCGGCTCGTTCAGATCGATCCGCGGCCAGTGCATCGCGGAGGGTGCCTCGCCTCGTGCCAGGCGACGTCGTTCCACCCACGCTCCGAGCGGAATGAGCACGAGGCCAGCGACGAAGATGGTCGGAAGAATCAGGAAGAACAGGATGCCCAGGTAGGGATTGGTGTGCAGGCCGAACAGGTCAGCCAGAAACACCACCAGGAACACCGTGGCGCTGACGGTGGTCAGCACCATCCCGAGTACCGATATCGGACTGCGAATCAGTCGAACTTTCTGTCCAGTTGGCATCAGCCCAGCACCGCGTAAATGATCAAACCCACAAGCAGGAGACCGACAGTCAGTCCGCCCCCTCCGACGAGACGTGCCCTGCGCAGTTCATTCGGCGCTGGCGGATCCATCGCCAGCTGGTCCAGTTCCCCTGACGCTGACAGTCTGGCGTGGTGCGCGGCCCGCTCGTGCTGAAGCTCGCGCTCATCAACGACGCCGGTAAAGATCACCGTATCCATCGGGAACTTGCCTGGTCGCAGGTGCCCATTGAAGAAGTGGACAACAAAGATGAAGCCAATGGCGAGCAGCGCTTCGGCGCCGTGCACGAAGAGTGCAATGTTGAACATCCATCCCGGCATGAAGGTCGCGAAGAACTCCGGAAACCAGAGCATGAGCCCAGCCGCTCCCATCAGTACTGTTCCCCACAGCACAGCCCAGTAGTCGAACTTCTCCCAGTAGGTAAACCGCTCGAAGGCCGGTGGCACCCCGCCCACCGCCATCCAGCGCACCTGATGGGCAAAGTCGACGAAGTCACGCGGCTGCACGACCATGGAGTCGGGCCCCCACAGCAGGCCACGCTCGTGCCGGACGACCACTCTCCACAGCACTGAACCCAGGTGCCAGAGCAACGCCCCCAGCAGAACCACTCCGAACAGTCGATGAATCGCACCGGCTGCCTCGAACCCTCCAAAGAGGCGCGCCAGCCACCGCGCCCATCGTGCGCCGCTGAAGAGAATCGGCAGGCCGGTGGCAGACAGGACCAGAAAGCTCGTCATCAGGACGAGGTGCAGACGACGCGCGGACGGCGAAAAGCGCTGGATGTGCCGGCTCACAAAGACGCCCCCGTGGACATGTCGCCGTCCCTGGCGCGCCGGCGACGTCGGTCGGCAGTCGCCCGCGCGGCCCACGCCACGGAGTGCACGCCGAAGAACACGAACATGCCACCGATGAGGTAGGTATAGAAGCGGTTGACCCACCACAGCACCGGGTCGCGCCCGTAGTCCGACGGATCCGGATGCGGGTCGTACCGTACGAAATTGACGCCGGCCCCCGTATGACAGCGGCCACAGGTGGATACGAGATTCGCCGGCGCAATGGTGGATGCCGCATGCGACTTGCCCTGAATGCTGTGTGCCGAGTGACAATCGGCACACTTGGCGACCTGCTGGAACCCAAGCGTCGTGACTTTGCCGTGAAAGGTATCCCTGTAGGTGCGCGCTTGCCGAAGATGGCACGACCCGCACTCGTCCACGACACCCAATCCGAACCGTGCCGTGTCCGTGCGGGCAATGCGATGGGCTGAGTGGCAATCGACGCACGTGGGTGCCGAAGTCGACCCGCCCGCCACGCGCTGTCCGTGAATTGATGCGCTGTACTGCGCCGTGATGCCATCGTGACACGTGCCACAGGTAGCGGCGACGTGCGTTCTGTTCACCGGACTGGTCAGAGACGTCAGGCGCGAGACGTCGTGCCCGCCGTGGCAATCGTTGCAGCTCGGCGCCACCATCAGGCCGCTCTTTGCGACGGCCCGGCCGTGGATACTGTCCCGGTAGTCGGCCAGTACATCACCGCTCTGAATCTTCTCGCGGCGAATCACATCGGCGTTGCCATGGCACCGCCCGCACGTGGCTGCCATGTTGAGATGATGCGTGCGCGAGGCCCGGTCGGTCGACGGTCGGATGTCATGCGTGCCGTGGCAGTCCACGCAGGTGGCCGCGAGGCTCCCGGGACGGTCATGGCGAGCCCGGGCATGCATGCCGGACTCATACTTGGCAACCTCGTCCAGGTGGCATCCCGCACACGATACCCGCGCCAGTGTCTCGGCATGGGGCCAGTCGGTCTGTCCGGCGAGATCCGCGTGGCAATCGACACAACCCAGGCCGCCATGAGCCGACGCCGCGAACGCGTCGGGCTTCACCTCGACGGACCGACTGTCGGCCCTCGCGGCGGACGGCTCACCATGACAGGTCAGACAGTCGTCGTTCGCCGGGCCGGCTGCGGCCAGCGCCACAACCGCACCGGCTGACACCATGAGGGCCCACGCAAATCGCCGCATCGGTGAACCACCCCTCGGCAACGGGCCTGCGTGCCTCGTTACTTCAGACTCACCATGTAGGCGACCAGCGCGTCCAGATCATCCTTCGGAAGCG
>JAKFYA010000035.1 GCA_021731095.1 Acidobacteriota bacterium
CTCAAGGACAAACGCCGCGCGCCGGGCTGGGATTACGTGGAGACGTGTCGTGGAGCGGTGGGCATGCGTTGACCTCTCGGCGTTTCCACTTCAGATCCTGCTGAAGGCCCAGCCGGCGTGGACGCGTGTCCCGTGCGCGGTGGTCGAAGACGACAGACCGCAGGCGCTCGTGCAGTTCGTGAACGCGCGTGCCTACGCGCTCGGCGTGCGTCCCGGGCAGCGCTACGCGACAGCGCTGACCCTGGCGAACGATCTCCAGGCGGGAACCATCCCGCCGTCGCAGGTCGCGCAACACACGCGCGTGGTTGCCGATCGTCTACGACGCTATTCGCCGCACGTGGAGCCGTCGATCGACATGCCTGGCGTCTTCTGGCTCGATGCTCAGGGCCTCAACCGGCTCTATCCCTCGCTTCGCGATTGGGCGCAGGCCGTCCGTCTGGACATGCAACGCGCGGGCGTGCGGGCCACGGTCTCGGTCGGGTTCACGCGATTCGGCGTCTACGCCCTGGCGAAATGTCATCAGGGCATCACGGTGTGCATGGAAGCGGGCGAGGAGCGCGCCGCGGTGCAGCGTGTCCCGCTGTCGTCCGTCGATCTCGCCCCTGATGTCCAGGCGCGTCTCGCAGCGCTCGGCGTCGACACGGTGGGCGCATTCCTGCGGCTGCCGGGCGACGGGATCCGGCAGCGATTCGGCGACGCGGCCCACGCGTGGTATCAGCTGGCGGCTGGCCAGCGTTGGGCGCCGCTCGTGCCGGCGCCAGCGGAGGAGCCGCAGGAGCGGCTGGTCCACTTCGACACGCCGGAAGTCAACACCGAGCGGCTCGTCTTCATCGTCAAGCGTCTCCTCGATTCGCTGATGGCCTCCCTCGCCGCACAGGCCCACGCCATCGTCGAGCTCGCGCTGTGGATGAAGCTCGACGATCGTACGACGCGGACCGAGCGGGTACGCCCAGCCGCGTCCACCCTCGACGTTGCGCAGCTCCTCGCCCTTGTCCGCCTGCGTCTGGACGCGCTTGGTCTCTCATCCGGCACCGTGACGCTACGGGTCACGGCGACGACCTGTCCCGTCACGTCCGAACAACGCCGGCTGTTTCCGCATCACGCGCGTCGCGATCCTGAGCTGGCCAATCAGGCGTTCGCCCGCCTGCGCGCCGAGTTCGGCGAACGCTCCGTCGTGCGAGCGCGTATCGGCAACGGGCACCTGCCGGTCGCGCAGTTCGAATGGGAGCCGCTGGACCGTGTCCCGTTGCGCGCCGCGCCTGTCGTGGTGACGACCCGTCCGCTCGTGCGGCGCATGTACACACAACCACTCCTGTTGGCTTCGGGTTTTGGGCTTTCGGCTTTGGGCATGCTTTCGAATTACATCCCCAAAGCCCAGAATCCAGAGCCTAACGCCCCATCCGACCCCAGAGCCGAAAGTCTAAAGCCCAGAGCCGCCCTCGGTTCCAAAGCCCAAAGCCCAGAGCCGAGAGCCGTCTCAGGTCCCTACACCGTGTCGGGCGGATGGTGGAGCGGCGGTGTTCAGCGCGACTACTACTACGCGCCAACCGGCGGCAACCTGTGGTGGGTGTACTACGATCATCGAAAGCGGCGTTTTTTCCTGCAGGGATGCGTCGAGTGACGCCGCAGCCCTACGTCCCGCTGTGGTGCAAGAGCAACGGTTCGTTTCTCGAAGGCGCCAGCGATCCGGAGCAACTGATTGAAACGGCGGCGGAGGCGCTCGGGCTGCCTGCGCTTGCGCTCACCGATCGCGACGGTGTGTACGGCATCGTGCGCGCGCACATCGAGGCGCGCGATCGGAAGAACACGACGCTCATCGTCGGCGCACAGGTGACGGTTGGCCTCGACGCCCGGTCGGCGCAGCCGTCGACGCTCGTCCTGCTCGCGCAGGATCGCGGCGGCTATGCGAATCTGTGCCGGCTTCTCACCGCTGGCCGCCGGCGACGACCGAAAGGGGAATCGGTCGTCACGTGGGACGAAGTCTGCGGCCATGCCGCGGGGCTGCTGGCGCTCTGGGGTGGCGATACGAGTCTGCTCGCGCGCGAGTCCGATGTGGAGATCGACGCGTGCGCCGGCGGAATGCGTGACGCGTTCGGCGATCGGCTGTACGCAATGGCGGCGCGTCATCGGCGAGACACCGAAGTGGCGGAGGAAGCGCGGCTGCGGGCACGGGCGGTTCGCTTCGGGCTTCCGGTCGTCGCGGCGGTGGAAGTGCTGTATCACCATTCGGCGCGCCGCGCCCTGCAGGACGTGATGACGTGTATCCGTCATGGCGTCACGATTCATTCGGCGGGCAGGCTGTTGAAGCCGAACGCCGAACACGCGCTCCTCCCTCCAGAGGCGTTTTCCGCGCTCTTTGCCGACGACCCAGCCGCGGTCGCGCGCACGATGGAGATCGCGTCGCGCTGCCGCTTCTCGTTGAGCCAACTCCGCTACCGCTATCCCGCCGAATTCGTCCCTGGAGGGATGACGTCGTCGGCCTGGCTGCGTCAGCTTGCAGAGGACGGTCTTCGACAGAAATGCCAGGGCGATGTGCCGTCCGAAATGGCGACACAGCTCGACAGAGAGCTCTGTCTCATCGACGAGCTGGACTACGGCGGCTATTTCCTGACGATGCACGACATCGTCCAGTTTTGCGAGACGCGTCAGATTCTTTGTCAGGGACGAGGATCGGCGGCGAACTCGGTGGTGTGCTATGCGCTCGGGGTGACGGCGGCCGATCCGAGGCGGATCGAGCTGCTCTTCGAGCGGTTTCTCTCCAAGGAACGGAACGAGCCGCCTGACATCGATCTCGACGTGATGCACGAGCGGCGCGAGGAAGTCATTCAGCACATCTACGAGAAATATGGCCGCAGCCACGCGGCGATGGTCGCCAACGTCGTCCGCTATCAGCCACGCTCGGCCGTGCGCGACGTCGGCAAGGTGCTCGGCTTCTCGGAAACGACGCTCGACCGGCTGGCCAAGCTGCTGTCCCATCACGCGGGAATGTCGGTCGAAGCGCTGCGACAGGCAGGTCTCGACCCGGAGGTGCCGCTCCATCGTCACCTCCTGCAGCTGAGCGAAGAGATTGTCCGCGCACCGCGCCATCTGTCGATCCACCCGGGCGGCTTCCTGCTGGGCCACGAGGCGGTGCACGACATCGTCCCGATCGAAAACGCCACGATGGAGAACCGGACGGTCATTCAGTGGGACAAGGACGATGTGGAAGCGGTCGGGTTGTTCAAGGTGGACATCCTCGGGCTGGGCGCGCTGACGCAGCTCGATCGCATTTTTCGCCTGCTCGCGTGCCACCGGGGGGTTGCGCTGTCGATCGCCTCGATTCCTGAGGGCGACGATGCGACCTACGACATGATCTGCGAGGCAAAGACGGTCGGGATCTTTCAGATCGAGTCGCGTGCGCAGATGTCGATGCTGCCGCGCCTGAAGCCGCGGGAATATTACGACCTCGTCATTCAAATCAGCATCGTGCGGCCTGGGCCGATCTCGGGCGGCATGGTCCATCCGTATCTGCGCCGGCGGAATAGCGAGGAAAGAGTCGAGTATCCGCACGCGTGCCTGGAACCGGTGCTCGAGAGAACGCTGGGCGTGCCGCTGTTTCAGGAACAAGTCATGAGGCTGGCGATGGTCGCCGCAGACTACACGCCGGGTGAGGCCGATCAGCTGCGTCGCGATATGGCCGCGTGGCGTCGTTCCGGCCGTCTCGAGCAGCATGAGCAACGGCTGATCTCTCGCATGGAGGCCAAGGGCATTCCGTCCGAGTTCGCGCGGCGCGTCTACCAGCAGATTCAGGGTTTTGGCGAATACGGGTTTCCGGAAAGCCACGCCGCCTCGTTCGCGATCATCAGCTATGCCTCGTCCTTCCTGCGGCGGCACTATCCGGCGGAGTTCACGTGCGGACTGTTGAACGCGCAGCCGATGGGGTTTTATTCCATCGCCACCATTGTCGAGGACGCCAAGCGGCAAGGCCTCGACGTGCGACCGGTGGATGGACAGCGGAGCGAGTGGGACTGCACTCTCGAGGACGTCGAGCGGCCGGCGCCCTGTCGCTGCGGGTCTGTGGATTCCTCTTCTCACGATCGACGATTTGCCGTGCGCATGGGGCTTCGCTTCGTGAAGGGCTTCGCCGAGCACGATGCCCAACGGTTCCTCGAGGCGCGCACGATGCCGTTCACTTCACTCGCGGACGTCGCGCGCCGAACGGGGCTCGGCGGGCCGGCGCTGGCCGCGCTGGCGGCAGCCGGCGCGTTCGAGAGCCTCGACCTGTCACGGCGGTCGGCGTTGTGGGAGGTGCCCGGCGCCGTGGACGACGCGCGC
>JAKFYA010000166.1 GCA_021731095.1 Acidobacteriota bacterium
CGGCGGTGCCGGCGATGACGGAGGAGATGAGCCATCCGCGTCGTCCGGTCTGCAGCTCGGCCGGGCCGTGCTGATCGCCATCGGTGTGCTGGCGCTTGCCGGTGCCGCATTCTGGGTGCTGACGGCTCGATAGTCGGCCCCCTCCGGAGAGGCGATCACGGCGCGCCGCCCTGGTCAGGGCCGGGTGAGGATGTCGGCGAGCTGCTCGACGAAGGCCGACCGTGCCAGGACCTCGTCGATGCCGGCCGCTCGCGCACTGGCAATGGTGGCGCTGTCCACATGCGAGACATAGCCGATGGTCCGGATGGCGGATAGTGCGCCATCGGCCTTCAGCGCGGCAATGGCCTCCATCGGACGCAGCGACTGCTGATTCAGATCGAAGATGACTGTCGAGACGCCCGGCTCGCGAGACCGCTCCAGGATGGCCTCAGCGGTCCTGGCAAACGCCAGCTCCACACCCAGCCCCTTGGCCGCGGTGGTCAGCCGGGAGGCGAAGAGCATGTCGGTCACGGCGCAGAGAATCATTGCGGTAGATTGTAGTCAATGATTCTCGAGGTGCGGGCCGAGGCGCCCTTCTACAAGAACGGCTTCGTGCTCGGGTGCGAGCGCACGCGCGAAGCGGTGGTGATTGATCCCGGGGATGAAGTGGCCGAGCTCATCGAGCTGGTGGCCCGGCATCAGCTCGCGGTGAAGCACATCCTCCTGACCCACGCGCACATCGATCACGTGACCGGCGTGGGTCCCGCCGTGGCCGCGTTTGGCGTACCGGTGCACCTGCATCGCGACGACCTGTTCCTCTACGAGCGGTCCGAGCAGCAGGCGGCCATGTTCGGGCTGCCGTCGGTCACGCTCCCCCCGATCGACCATTTCTACGATGGTTCGACCTTCACCTTCGGCGACTATGACGTGCGCGTGCTGCATACGCCGGGGCACTGTCCGGGTGGTGTCTGTCTGCAGGTGGGCAAAGTGGGCGGGTCCGGAGGGGAACTCTTTGTCGGCGACACGCTCTTCGCCGGCTCGATCGGGCGCACCGATCTGCCCGGTGGCGACTATGAGGTGCTGATGCGGGCGATCACGGAGGTGTTGCTGCCGCTGGGCGATGACGCCATCGTTCACCCGGGTCATGGCCCGGACACCACCATCGGGCAGGAGCGCCGGTCGAACCCGTTCATCCTGCAGTACCTCCGGGGGCGCGCGTAGCGCCCGACGCCCCGGCAGGCGCTGACCAGTCCCGTCAGTCGACGTCGGTCAGCGCAATCAGCTCCACACGTCCCACGGTCAACCGGTCACCCGATGCCAGTGTGGCTTTTGCCACCTGCGCGCCGTTCACGAACGTGCCGTTCGTGCTGTTCAGGTCGGTCACTTCCAGCACGCCGGAAGGCAGGACCTCGACACGACAGTGCACTCGCGACACCAGGGGCTCGTCGATGATGAAGTTGGCGCCTGTGGCCCGCCCGATCGTCTTGAACGTGTCAGGCAGCAGCCGGAAAGTCTTCTCCGGCAGGTCGCCGGTCGTTCGCAGGATCCACACAGGCGTCTTCGGGGAATGGGAGAGGCAGTGACGAGGTGCGGCGCGGACTGCAGGCCGCCGTGGCCACCTGCAGTCCGACACAGCGGAACTTACTGCGCGAGGGCCTTTTCCAGCGCGGCCTTCAGCTCCGGCGAGTCCGGAGTCGTCTTGCTCGGGAAGAAGGCCACCACCTTGCCGTCCTTGCCGATGACGTACTTGCTGAAGTTCCAGGCCGGGAGATTGCCCGACTTGCCGAGCCATGCGTAGACCTGGCTCTGGCCGGCGCCTGGCTTGGTCTGGCCCTTCGAGAACAGCGGGAAGGTGACGTCGTAGGTGTTCTTGCAGAAGGTGGCAATCTCTTCCGCGGTGCCAGGCTCCTGCGCGCCGAAGTCATTGCTCGGGAAGCCGAGCAGCGTGACGCCCTTGCCCTTCATCTCCCGGTAGAGCTTTTCCAGCCCTTCGTACTGCGGGGTGTAGCCGCACTTGCTGGCGACGTTCACCACCAGTGACACCTTCCCCTTGTAGGACGCGAGGTCGGCGGGCTTGCCGTCGAGGCTAGTCGTCTTGAGGTCGTAGAAAGAGTTCACCTTGCCTCCGGACGCGGGCTGCTGGGCGGACGTGATGGCAGCCGACGCGGCGAAGAGCCCCGCAACCGCCACTGCCGAGAAGAAGGTACGCGCGAAGTTCATCGTGGTCACAGTGACTCCTTTGGGCCGGTCGGTCGGGCCGACACGGCGAAGATCGCTACCGAGCGGGTATTTTCCCCCGAACCCAGGCGGTGGGCAAGGGTCGCCCGGCCAGGGCTGACGGCTATAGTGACGCTGAAACCCCTGATCGGGATTCATCCGGTTGAAACCGGGGGTCGGTCCGCCCCGTCTAGGGAGTGGCAGTGGTGAGCAGCGACGCGGACCTCGTGCGTGAGGCCCTTGATGGGTCACAGGATGCCTTCCGGGCACTGGTCTCGAGGTATGCCCGGCCGGCCATCGGGCTTGCCGCCCGTATGGTACGGGACCAGGCACTGGCCGAGGACCTGGCCCAGGAGGCCTTCGCACGCGCGTTCGACCGCCTCGCCACCTACAAGGCGGACAGCCGCTTTTCCGCCTGGTTCTTCCAGATCCTCCACAACGTGACCATCGACACGCTGCGCCGGAAGCGTCTGCCCAGTGTGTCGCTGGACGAGCTGGATGCCGCGGGCCACCCGGGCATCCCGTCTTTGGCCAGGGCCGACTCGCCTTCAGCGGTCACCGAGCAGGCCGAACTCGCCAGGGCCCTGTCGGGGGCCATGGCTCGACTCCGACCCGAATATCGGGAGGTTGTCACGCTTCGCTACCGGGAAGACCTGTCGGTGCAGGAAATTGCGCAGGTCATGGGCATCCCGGACGGCACGGTGAAGACCTATCTGTTCCGGGCCCGCAAGGAACTGGCGGCCCTGCTGACCGCGCAGGGGTGGGGCCCTGCCAGCCTGCCGGTTGAAACCGTCGCCATCGAGACCCCGTAAAGGGAGCAGGTCAGGGCATGCATTCCCAGGAACCGCGCCGTCATCGTGAGTGGCTCGACGCTGAAGCCGAAGGGCAGGACTGGCTGGCCGAGCGCGCCTTCGCGCGACTGGTCGCGGAACTCCCCGAGCGCGAGCCGTCGACGGCGTTTGTGGATCAGGTCGTCGGAGAAGCGTGGGCCCGGCAGCGGGCGCGGCACCGGAGGCGCCGGGTCGGCCTGATGGCTGCGGCGGTCGCTGGCATCGGACTGGCCGGCACGCTGGCGTTCGCGGCCAGCGGACTGCTCGCCGGGGTGGCAGGAGGGCTGCTGCTCGCCACGACCGAGGGGCTGGTCTGGATGGCCGGCACGCTCAGCGAAGGGTTGCGGTGGTGGCAGATTGCCGGACGCGTCGGGGCCGCCCTCGGCGATCAGGCGATGTTGCCAGGTGCCACCGTCGGGCTGGCTGGCGCGGAGCTGCTGGCGGCCATGGCCATTTACGCAATTCAGCGGATGCTGCGCGACACGCGCCACGAATCCGGGAAGGTTGAGCTATGACACAGAGATTGAGGCGGTATCTGACGGCACTGGTCGGAGTGCTCCTCCTGGCGGCTGGCGCACGAGGGCTTGAGGCGCAGGCCGGTGACCCGGCCGCGCTGGCGGGACAGCTCCGCACGCGGTATGACCTGGTCGCCCTCAAGGACGGCGTCGCGCTGGTGCCGCAGGCCCGGGGCGAGGTGCGGCTGATTGAAGTGCGAGACGGAGGCGTGGCCATCAACGGCGAAGCGGTCACGGCGAAGGAGCTGCGTGCCCGCCTTGGCAAGGAAGCCGATCTCGTCCTGAAGGTCACCTTTCTCGGGTTGCCGGAACAGCGTGCGCTGGCCGGGCCTCCGCTGGGGAACGGGCAACCCGTGCCGCCAGCCGCACCCGTGCCACCTGTGCCGCCTGTCGCTGCGGTGCCATCGGCCTCAAGCACGGGTGAGGAGACGGCTGCGCCCGCGCGCGACAGGCACCGCGAGGGCGACATGGTCCGCATCGGCGGCAGTGTCACCGTGGAGCGTGACGAGGTCGTGAAAGGCGATGTCGTGGTCATCGGCGGCTCTGCGGACATCGACGGCGAGGTGACCGGAGACGTGAACGTTGTTGGGGGCTCGCTGAACCTGGGCCCGACGGCTCTGGTGCGTCAGAACGTCGCGATTGTAGGGGGCTCGCTGCACCGCGATCCGGGTGCACGCGTGCTGGGCAAGGTCGATGAGGTGGGCGTCGGTGGACGGTTCGGGGGCAAGAGGCCCAA
>JAKFYA010000011.1 GCA_021731095.1 Acidobacteriota bacterium
GTTGAACCCTTTGTCGAGCGGCGCGCCGAGCATCTTCTCGTCGCCGTATGTCTGCACAAACGCCGCAACGATCTCCGGCTTTGACTTGCCCTGATCGACGAGCGCGGCGAGCTGCTCGCGCATCTGATGCGACGTGCCGCACGGGTCCTTCCGGCACTCGGCGATCGTGATGAAGCCGCAGCCGCAGGTGCAGACGATTTCGTGCTGCATTTCCTTCTCGAATTCGCTGCGCGGGTAGTACGACGTCTGCGTATCCACGCCCTCGATGGCCGGCATGCCATCCTGCGCGTGGAGGCGTGGGCCGGCGCCCAGCAGGAGCACCAGCAACAACACCGAGGAGGTCGTCGCCGCCTCACCCGCCGCGGCCTTGCTCAGAGCGAACGAGAACGTGCGCTCGGGCAGAAGCGCGATGCCTGTCCCGAAGGCGAGCACTCCGAAGCCGAACCAGATCCAGTTCACGAGCGGATTGACCACGATCTCGAGCGGCGCCACCTGCGAGGCGATGGTGCGCGGATCGTTGGAGGGCATCGTGATGTACAGGTCCTCGGCAAACCCGCGCCGGATTGCCACCTCCGTCGTCGGCGATTCCTCGTGCTTGCGGAAGGCCCACTTCGCGGGATACAGCGTGTCGATCTGCACGCCCTTCTCGAACACCGCTATGTACGCCGTCGTCATCTGCTTCTGACCATCGTCATGAAGCTTGATGCCGTCGTTACGCAGCGTGTACCGGCCGACGGTGACCTGCTCTCCCTGCTTCAGCGCAACCTGCTGATCGATCTTGTAGGCGTTGCCCGCAAAGCCCAGACACATGCACACGATGCCGAGGTGCACGATGTATCCGCCGTACCGGCGCTTGTTGCGTCCGACAAGACCGACGAGCGCGGTAAAGAAGTCGGTGCCCGAATTCCTCTTGCGAATCCGAGTGCCTCGCCAGAACTCCTGACCGACGGTACCGGCGACAAAGGCACAGAGCGCGAAGCAGAGTCCGGACGCCCAGAGGGCCAGGCCAAACGCCTTCAGCGTCACCGCCGTGAGCAGTCCGAGTGTGACCGGCACCATGAACGACTCGCGCAGGTTCGTGAGCGTCGACTTGCGCCAGGCCAGGAGCGGACCGGACCCCGTAAGGAACAGCAACACCAGCCCGATCGGCGCCATCCACTTGTCGTAGAAGGGCTGCGCCACCGTGATGCGGTTACCGGTGATCGCCTCGCTGAGCGTCGGGAACATCGTCGCAAACAGGACGAAGAAGGCGCAGAACAGCAGAATCCAGTTGTTCACCAGAAACGCGGCCTCGCGCGAGACCCAGGAATCGAGTTCGTTGCGGGAGCGCAACAACGGCAACCGGTAGATCACGAGGCCGAAACTGACAACCAGGATCATCACCATGAAGGCGGTGAACAGCTTCGCCAGCACCGGGTCTTCGCCGAACGCATGCACCGACTGGACAACGCCCGACCGCGTCATGAAGGTGCCGAAGATGGTGAGGAAGAACGTGACGATCACGAGCGTCACGTTCCAGATGCGGAGCATGTTGCGCCGCTCCTGGACCATCACCGAGTGGAGGAACGCGGTCGCCGTGAACCAGGGCAGCAGTGCAGCGTTCTCCACCGGATCCCACGCCCAGTAGCCGCCCCAACCGAGTTCTTCATAGGCCCAGATCATCCCGAGGGTCAGGCCGAAGGTGAGAAACAGCCACGCCACCATCGTCCAGCGACGCACAGCGCGCAGCCACGAGTCGTCCAGGTGCCCGGTGGCGAGCGCGGCGATGCCAAACGCAAACGGAATCGTCATGCCGACGAATCCCGTGTACAGCGACGGCGGATGGATGACCATCCAGTAGTTCTGCAGCAGCGGGTTCAGGCCATCGCCGTCCGCCGGCGCGCCCGCGAGATACGTCCCGAACGGATTCTTGTGCGCCACCATCAGGTACAGGAAAAAC
The DNA here is from genome assembly GCA_021731095.1 of Acidobacteriota bacterium. Classification (GTDB taxonomy): domain Bacteria; phylum Acidobacteriota; class Vicinamibacteria; order Vicinamibacterales; family UBA2999; genus JAKFYA01. The sequence goes on from JAKFYA010000011.1 coordinate 1,940, forward strand.
ATCTGCACGGTGGCAATGGTGGCGACGACGTAGGGAATCAGCTCCCGATAGCGCTCGCGATTGAGATAGACCGCCGCGCTCCCGAACATCGACAGCAGCCACACCCAGAACATGATCGAACCGTCGAGGCCACCCCAGTAGGAGGTGATCTTGTAGAACAACGGCTGGACCGAGTCCGAATAGTGCGAGACGTACTTGATCGAGAAGTCGTCGGTGATGAACGCGTTGATCATGACCGCCGAGGCGCACGTCATGATGGCGCAGATGAGATAAAACGCGCCGATGCCGCTTTCAATCAGCGAGCGAGAGCGTCGGCGCGCGCCCGCCACGGAGGCGACCACGGCGTACGCACAGATGACGAAAGCGCTCAGGAGGAGGAACGACCCCAGAGAGGCCATGGGTTACCCGACTTTCTTTGCGGCCTCGTACTTGGACGGACACTTGGCGGTGACACCGTTGGGGGCCACGTGGAACCCACCGTTGTTCAGCTCGCCTTTGAGAACGACTTCCGCTTCTTCACCCGGCCGATCCTTGAACGTGTCCGGCACGATGCCCTTGTAGCTGGCGTCGATCACCTTGCCGTTGCTCTGGACCTTGAACTTGTACTCGAGCGTGTCGGGCTTCACGAGGATGGAATTCGCCACCACGAATCCGTGGAGCTGCAGCTTCTTGCCCTCCCACTGCGAGGGGCTGGACATGACCTCATCGACGTGCTTGTAGAACTCGGTGCCCTCGGCGAGCGAGCGCCACATCAAACCGGTGAAGGCGATGGCGAGGACGAGGAGCGTAACGCCTACTTTGATATATCGATGTGTCATAAGGACTTCCGGGACTTTTTCAGCGGCTCAGAATAACCTGCTTACCCCTCTGATGCAAGCACACCCGAGGGCCGGCTGAGACGGCCCAGCAGCCGGTCCACCGCTTCAATGGGCAGACCGACAACGTTGCTGTACGAACCGTCGATGCGTTGGACGAATCGCGACGCCAATCCTTGAATACCGTAACCCCCGGCCTTGTCGAATCCTTCCCGGCTGTCGAGGTACCAGGCGATCTGGTCCTCTGTCAATTCAACAAAGCGGACCGCTGTCTCTTCGACGAGCGACAACTGCTGGACGTTCGACCGTACGCTGATACCAGTCAGCACCCGGTGGGTGCGGCCGGACAGTAGCCGCAGCATGCGTTCCGCCTCGTCCTTGTCGCCGGGTTTACCAAGAATCTGCCCGTCCACGACGACTGCGGTGTCGGCGGCGAGCACGATGTCGGCGTCCTTTCGGAGCCGTCGCAGCGCTGCCTGGTCGGCCTTTTCGACGGCGAGCCGTTCGACATAGCTCTCCGCGAGCTCGCCCCGTCCCGGCTGCTCATCCACGCTGACCGCCTCGACCTCGAACACGAACCCGGCCGCGGCGAGCAACTCGGCACGACGGGGTGAGGCGGACGCCAGAATGAGATGCATCTCGGATGATAGGATCGCACGATCATGCAGCCATTGGCGCAGGCCATTCCACGGGTGCTGGCCGATTTGCTCCGAACCGCCCCCTCGTCTCCCGGCAAGATCGACTTTGCCTGGAAGGCGGCCGTCGGTCCGGCAGTCGCGCGCGTGACCCATGTCCATCTCGAAGGCCGCCGGCTGCTCGTCGACAGCAAGACCCAGGCGTGGACGCGCGAGGTGCGACGATCGTCCCCTGTCATCCTTCGGCGCCTGAACGCGATGCTTGGCACCGATACCATCGAGGAGATCGTCGTCCGTGCATGAAGCCGTCATCGTCAGCGCCGTCCGAACGCCGACAGGCAAGTTTCTCGGGACGCTCAAGGACTTCCCCGCGCATCGGCTTGGCGCACTCGTCGTCGCCGAGGCCGTCCGCCGCGCCGGCCTCGATCCCGCCACGGTCGACGAATGCATCATGGGCAATGTCGTCGGCGCCGGACTGGGCCAGAACCCGGCACGGCAGGCGGCGCTGCACGGCGGCCTGTCTGATCACGTCGGCGCCGTGACGGTGAACAAGGTCTGCGGCTCAGGGCTCAAGGCGGTGATGCTGGCCGCGCAGGGGATCGCGACCGGCGACATCGAGATCGCCGTCGCCGGCGGCATGGAGTCGATGAGCAACTGCCCGTATCTCCTGCCCCGTGTCCGCGAAGGCGTCCGTATGGGTCATGGCCAGATCGTGGACGCCATGATCAACGACGGGCTCTGGTGCGCATTCGAGAACTACCACATGGGCAACGCCGGTGAGGTGGTCGCCGAGCGCTATCGCGTCGATCGGGAGGCTCAGGACGACTACGCCGTCCGCAGCCATGCCAAAGCGGCGAAGGCGACGGCTGACGGGCTGTTTCGGGACG
>JAKFYA010000169.1 GCA_021731095.1 Acidobacteriota bacterium
CCATGTTCCTGCCCTACAACTGCACGACGACCAGTCGCGACATGGCGGACAGCCAGCTGTTCGGACACCGGCGCGGCAGCTTCACTGGCGCCGTCAGCGATCAGCCCGGCCTCATCCGCACGGCGGCCGGAGGCACCCTGCTGCTGGACGAAATCGGCGACCTGCCGCTCGACATCCAGCCCAAGCTGCTCCGCTTCCTCGAGCAGGGCGAAATCATGCCGGTGGGCGACTCGCGCCCACAGCGTGTGGAGGTTCGCGTCCTGGCCGCCACCAATGCCGATCTGGAGCAGCGGGTCGTCGAGGGCCGGTTCCGAGAGGACCTGTATTACCGCCTGAGCGTCATCCGCATCCATGTCCCGCCGCTGCGGGAGCGACGGGAAGAGATCCCCCATCTCAGCACGCTGTTTCTGCGTGAAGCCACCGAGCGCTTCGCACGGCCCGACGTCCAGCTCAGCTCGCGCACCCTCGATCTGTTTGCCGACTACTGGTGGCCCGGCAATGTCCGCCAGCTGCGCAACGAGATTCAGCGCGCCGTGGCGATGAGCCCGCCGAGCGGCATCATTGACCCGCAGCATCTGTCGGCCGATCTGACGGCCCCGGCCTCCCGCTCCGGGGGGACTGGCGCCCAGCTCCCGACGGCCGGCATTCCCTCGTCCGGCAAACTCGCGCCTGCCGTCGAGCACATCGAGCGGGAGATGATTCGCGCCACGCTCGGACGCACTTCCGGAAACATCTCTGAGGCCGCCAGAACGCTCGGCCTGACACGGCGCGGCCTGTATTTGAAGATTCGCCGGCTTGGGGTTGAAGGCTGGCAGCTGGATACCTAGTAGCCCTGTATACAGCCATGTGTATCCAAAGTATCCATTCTCGACCAAACCAGCCACCGTCTAGTTTGTATTAACTCCCACTTTTGCAATTAGTTACACAACTTGCGCAAGCTGTGCATGACATGAGCGACAGCGGTCCTCGAGTTGATACAGAACTGGGCAGACCAGCTCCGAGGAGGACTGCCCACTGTGATCGAGACGCTTGTTTCCCCGACCATGCCACCCGTCGCCCAGACCCGGCGCGCCGGGCACCGCCGCCCGGTGTGCGTTGCCGGACGCCTGACCTGGCGTGATGCGTCTGGCACCCAGCGGTTCGCACCGGTCGTCACGCGTGACGCCAGTGAACTGGATGTGTTCGTCGAGTGCCAGACCCCTGCGTCCATTCCGCTCTTCCGGCTGGTGTATCTCCAGCTCGATGTGACGGCACGCAACAATACGGCCCTGCCACTGGCGTTGCGCCAGGGTCGCGTCCTGTCGGCCATCTTCCGGATCGGCCCCTACCGGACCGCGACTGGCACGCCCCAGGGCTACGCCCTGCGGTTGCTGGTGGAACCGCGGACTGCGGCAGTTCGGTCTGTTCCCACGGAAGCCGCGGCCATGCGCTGATCCCCAGCCCCCGGCGTCGCCTTGCCACACGTCCGGCTTCGGGTCACACTGTGAGTCGGCCGGACGCAGACCGGTCGCACTGCCATGCCGCCGACGGACTCCATCGCCATCCTGACCGCCGTCGCCCGACTGGTCTCGGAAGCGACGTCGTTGAATGACGTTGTGGCGCGGCTGGCCGAACTGACCCGCGACACCATCCCGTTCGAGCGGATGCATCTGCTCCGGCTGGATCGCTCGGACTCGGTCCAGCTCTACTCTGCCCACGCCACCAGTGGGATCGAGGTGGTCGATCACCGCATACCGGGCCACCCTGGATTGCCAGGGCCGGAACACACGCCCCGCACGCTGCCGCACGGCCCCTTCGACGACCCCGACGCCAGGTCGGTGATGATCTGCCCGTTGAGAAACGGCGCGCGCGTGGTCGGTGCCCTCTGGTTCATGTCGAGCCAGACCGACGCCTTCACCGATGTCCATCGCCAGGTGCTCGACACCCTGGGTGATCTGGTGGGTCTGGCGGTCTACCACGACGGCGTCAGGGCCACCGAGTCTCTCAGGCGTGAGCGCCTGGACAGCCTGGAGCGCCTGCTGCAGACCATGGCCGGCGCGCTCGACGTACGGTCCGTGTTTGCCGACGTCTCGGCCGTGGTGCGCGGCGCCCTTCCCCACGACATGCTGGTCATGACCTCCTGGGCCGACGACGGTCGCAGCGTCCGACTGCACGCCGTATCGGGCGAGTCGGTCACCCCCGAGATGCTGGCGGCACCTATTGCACTGACCGACTCGGATCAGGCCCTGCTCAATCCCGACCCGTATGTCGTGCAGGATGTCGAGCGGGAGATCGCGCCGGCATCCGTGCGTGGGCAGATCTTCAGCAGCTTCCAGGTCCGTTCCGCGCTTCGCGTGGCGATTCCCCTGCCGAATGGGGTCTTCGGATCGCTGTTCTTCCTGTCACACGAGACTGGTCGGTTCGAACGGGACGACGTGGACTTCGCCCGTCGCGTCGCCAATGGTCTGGCATTGGCGCTCTCGCTCGAACACCTCGCCGAGGCCGCACGGCGCGATGCCGAAGCGCGCGAGACGGCTGCCCGCCTGGAGGCGCAGGTCGCCACGTTGCGACGGGAGCTGGAATCACGTGATGGACATCGGCGGGTGATTGGCTCCTCGCCACGGTGGAACGATGTCCTGGCCAATGCGGCCCGCGTCGCCCGCACGGAGACGACCGTGCTGCTGACCGGGGAGTCGGGCACCGGCAAGGAAGTGATCGCCCGATTCATCCATCACGCCTCGCAGCGCAATGCGGGTCCGTTCGTCGCCATCAACTGCGCGGCCCTGCCCGATCAGTTGCTCGAATCCGAGCTGTTCGGCCACGAACGCGGCGCCTTCACAGGGGCGGTCGCGGCCAAACCTGGCCGCATCGAACAGGCCGCAGGCGGCGTGCTCTTCCTGGATGAAATCGGCGAAATGGCCGCCGTCGTCCAGGCCAAGCTGCTCCGTGTGCTGGAAGAGCGGGAGTTCGTGCGACTGGGTGGCACCAGGCTCCTGCGCGCGGACATGCGGGTGATTGCAGCCACGAACCGCAACCTGCAGGCCGCCATTGCCAGAGGCGAGTTCCGCGAAGACCTGTACTACCGACTTGGCGTGTTCGAGATCACCCTGCCCCCGCTCCGCGAGCGACCGGAAGACATCCAGGAACTGTCGCAGGACTTCCTGGACGAAATCGGCCGTTCGGTCGGTCGACCGCCGGCAGGTCTGTCGCGCGAGGCCCGCGAACAGCTGCTCACCTATACCTGGCCCGGCAATGTGCGTGAGTTGAGGAACGCGATCGAACGCGCCGTGATCCTCGCCGACGGCGGCCTGATCCGGAGCGAGCATCTGCCTTTTGCGGCCGCCGCGGCGCGACAGGCGCGAGAGGCCGAGTCGCCACTGCTCCCTCCGGGCGGGCTGGACCTTGACGCACTCGAGCGGTCGCTGGTCACCAAGGCGCTCCGCCAGGCGCGTCACAACAAGACCCGGGCGGCCAAACTGCTCGGTCTCACGCGTTCACAGCTGTATTCCCGCATCGAAAAGTACGGCCTGGCCGAACTCGAGTTCTGAACATGCATCTGACGTTCCGCCGCGTCGGCCTCGTTCTGTCCGTCCTCCTGGTCGTGCTGCTCCTGCTGGGCATCACCTACCAGGGCATTGCCACGGCCTTCGAACGCCGGGACTATCCACCGCCCGGTCACCTGGCCGACGTCGGCGGGCATCAGTTGCATCTGTACTGCACTGGCCCTGGTACCGGCCGCGGCACCGTGGTGCTCGAGGCTCCGGAGGCAGGCCTGTCCGCGCATTGGGCGCTGGTTCAGGACGCTCTCACCCCGCACCTGCGCGTCTGCAGCTATGACAGGGCTGGCCTCGGCTGGAGCGAGTCTGGAGGTCAGCGTTTCGAGGCGACCCGCGTGCCAGACGAACTCCACGCCGCCCTGACGCGCGAGCACGAGCCGGCGCCCTACATCCTGGTGGGCCGGTCCATGGGCGCCGCGCTGGTCCGACTGTATGCGGCCCGCTTTCCCTCGGACGTGCGGGGCCTGATTCTGATTGATGACCCGCTGACCGGGGACACCGACCTGGCCACAGGGCAGGCCGCGGCGCAGCTGCGGGCCCTGCGTACGGCCCCCTGGCTGGCACGGACGGGCGGCCTGCGCCTCGGCAGGCTGTTCCTCCCGCAGGAGTCCGAGCTGCCGCGGGCGGCCGCAGGAGCCCTGGCGTCCTTCATGCTGCGACCCGATCACCTGGCGCGCGCCGGTCGTGAGCTGGCCTCGTGGTCACAGACCATGGCCCTCGCGCGTGCCGCTGACC
>JAKFYA010000050.1 GCA_021731095.1 Acidobacteriota bacterium
GCGCCACCACCAGGCGGGTGCCGTCCTCGTCTTCGAGCGTTGCCCCAATGCGCAGTGACGCCATCGGATGGAGAAAGGCATGCTCGGTGCGCACCGGAATGCCGTAGAAGAGCTGCTGAATCGCCGCCATGGCTGTCGACTTCCCGGCCTCGTTGGCGCCAAGCACCACCGTCAGTCCCCTGGCGTGCAGGTCCAGCGCGACGTCAGTGAAGCCGCCGAAGCGATCCAGGTGCAGGCGGACGATTCTCACGCCGGTTCGTCCTCGAGCAGCGACCGGATCAGTTCGAGGCTGCCCTCAAGGCTTGCCGCGACATGGGCCTCACTGCCGATCGGGGGGGCGCCCTCGCCCACGGCGTCCGCCGTCACGCGCAGTTCGTGTGGCAGCTTGGCCCGCAAATCCGCAAATCGGCTGGCATATCCGGCCAGCAGCAAAGGATCGCTCATGGCCGCACGCGCCCGGTCCACGAGGGGTTCCAGCAGTTCACCGTCCAGCTCGGCCTCGCGCCGAGTGTCCAGGCGTACCTTCTCCACCCACAGGTCGCCACGTCCGGCCGCCAGCCCGCGCACTTCCGCAGCCGCACGCTCGGGCTCGCGCCAGAGGGCGGCGTGCAGAGCCGAGCGCCCGGTGATGCGCACACGCGCGGCGACCAACGCGGTGCCGGCATCGGCCACGGCTGCCTCCAGCGCGACGCGCGCCGCATCCCAGACGTCGTCCAGGCGTGTATGTCCGGAGATATCCACCTGGCACTCCGCCCACCGCACCACGTCGAGAGACAGCGCCTCGACGGACCGGACCTCACCGCCTTCGACCGTCACCAGTGTCGCGCCCCGGGTCCCGAGTTCCCGGGCGTGTCGCCCCTGTGTATTGCCGGGAAACACCACCCACGGGTCTGTGCACACCACTTCGCGCTGGTGGATGTGGCCCAGCCCCCAGTACTGATAGCCACGGCTCCGCAACACATCGAGCGTCGTGGGTGCATAGGGTTCGTGGCCGGGACGTCCGTTCAGGCTGGTATGCAACAGGCCCAGGGTGAAGAGCGCCGGGTCGGCCACCGGATACGAGGCCGCCATGTCCACCGTCACCGCGCGCGTCGCATAGCTCTGCCCCACGACGGCCAGATCCAGATGATCCAGTCGCACGGTGTCCGGCCGCGTGGTGTCGAGCATCGTCACCGACGGGGGCAGGCGCAGATGCCGGCCCACTTCGCTCACGGCGTCGTGATTGCCGGCAATGAGCACGACGGGAATGCCCGCCTCGTGGAGTCGCGCCAGCTGGCCCCTCCAGAAGAGCCCCGTGTTGTAGTCCTTCCACTCACCGTCAAACACGTCGCCCGCCACGACCACCAGATCCACGGCTCGCGCGATGGCGGTGGCCACCAGATTCTCGACGGCCCGCCGCGTGGCCCCTCGAATTTCGTCCACGGGCGCACCTTCATAGGCGGCCAACCCGCGCAGCGGGCTGTCGATATGGAGGTCGGCGGCGTGAAGGATCTTCATCAGCGGGGGCTCAGGCGGCGAGTGATCAGACGGCGTCGCGTTCTTCGCGCGCGCCCAGGTGCAGCCCACCAGTCACGTGCAGGTCGTGCGACTGGATCCGGTCGCGGAGCAGCCGCCGCGCCGCACCGTAGTGCTCGGGAGGCACGCGCAGCGTCCGGGCGGTCTGTCTCGCACTCGACATCAGGACCAGCGTGATGTCCTTGCCCTCGCGCCACGACACGGCCGCAATCTGTCCCCACCGCATGAACCCCGACTCGGCCCAGATGCCGTCCTGATAGAAGCCCCGCGCAATCCGGGTGCTGAGCGGCAGGGCGTAGCCGTAATAGAGGAACATCATCGTTTCGCCGAAGAGCTGATTGAACGGGCGCCCCTGAATCAGCAGGCGGAAGGCCAACAGCAGCCCGAGGACAGCGCCCAGGCCAAGACTGAAGCCGTAGTACGTCGGCTTGGCGACCTGCCAGGTCAACAGCGCGCGTGCCCGCCGTGCGCGAAAGCGCACCAGCTCCACGACCACCAGGAGGTTCGCGATGAAGAAGCCCACGCCGAACAGGAACAGGACCGGCGACAGCGGCAGCACGGCCATACGGTGCCACACCGCCGGAGCAAAGCCAACAGGCGCGGGGGGAAATCAGGACGCAGACGGGGTGACGACCACCCCCGAGGAGAGTGCCGGGTCGAAGCAGCGGCGGCACCGGGCCTCGTAGGTGCCCTGGGCACCGAGCAGCACGCGGTCCTCGCTGACCACCAGCCGCTGCGTGTGATTGGCCGGACCGCCACACACCATGCAGACGGCCAGGGTCTTGGTGATGTACTCCGCAATGGCGAGCATCTGCGGCATGGGATCGAACGGCTTGCCCAGATAGTCCTGATCCAGCCCAGCCACAATGACCCGCTTGCCCTGATCAGCCAGCGCGTTACAGACCGCCGGCAGCTCGGCATCGAAGAACTGCCCTTCGTCCACGCCCACCACTTCGGTGTCTGGATCGACCCTGGTCAGGAGTTCGCGGGCGCTCTCCACGTTGACCGAGGGGATCCGCATGTCGCTGTGGGACACGATGTGCCCGTCCGAGTAGCGGTTGTCGATGGCCGGCTTGAAGATCTGGACGCGCTGTTTGGCAATCTGCGCACGGCGCAGGCGACGGATCAGCTCCTCGCTCTTGCCGCTGAACATGCTGCCAACGACCACCTCGATCCAACCCTCGCCGGGCCGACGCGCGACGTCCATGAGGGTCTAGGCTCGGGACAGGTATTCGCCGGTGTCGGTGCTGATACGGACCGTATCGCCCGGATTCACGAAGGGCGGCACGTTCACCACGAGACCGGATTCCAGGGTCGCCGGCTTGATCTGCGCGCTGGCCGTCGCCCCCTTGATGCCCGGCGCGGTGTCGACCACCTTGAGGTCCACCGTCACCGGCATTTCGATGCCCACCGGCTCGCTGCCGTAGAACTCCACCGAAATGGTCATCTCGGGCTTGAGATAGTTCACGTTGTCGCCCAGCGCCTCGCTGGTGATGTGGATCTGCTCGTAGGACGACGTATCCATGAAATAGAAGTCGTCGCCGTCCTGATACAGATACTGCATCTCGCGCTCATCGAGCGTGGCCCGCTCAAGCGTGTCTTCGGACCGGAGCTTCGACTCGACGAGCGCACCGTTCCGGATGTTCCGGAACTTGACGCGCACGAAGCCGCGCAGGTTGCCGGGGGTGACATGCATGAACTCAAGGACACGGAGGAGATCCTGTCCCTGCTTGATGAGCATGCCCTTCTTGACGCGGGTCGCTGGAATCGATGCCATGATCAGCCCTTCAATTTAGCACAAGTGTCGCAGGGTCCCACGGCTCGTACAGGCACTCTGGTCCGGGCCCCATGCTACGATCCGCCCATGGCCTTTGCCCGCTGGGATCCGCTCGGAGATCTCCTGGCACTCCGCCAGCACATGGACCGCTTTGCGGCCACTCCCGCTGGCTGGGTCCCCCCTGTGGATCTGCACGAAACAGACGACCGCTACGTGCTCACCGCCGAATTGCCCGGTGTGGCACGCCCGGACATCGCCGTGCATGTCGCCGGTGACAGGCTGACCGTCGAAGGGACCCGCCACGACCGCCTCAGTCAGGCAGACCGCTACCAGTGCGTCGAGCGTGGCCATGGTGCCTTCAGCCGTGTGTTCCAGCTGCCCATGCCGGTCGATGCCGAAGGCATCACCGCCGACCTCACCGAGGGCGTCCTGACCGTGACCGTTCCCAAGCGTGCGGCGTTTGCTACGCGCCGCATTGTGGTCTCATGAGCCGCACGCCCCGCATCGCCATCGGCATCCTGCTCGTCGTGTGCGGGTTCGCGGCCGGCCTCGTACTGACCGGCCGGCTCCGCACCGCCGAGGTGACAACGGCCAATCCGGCGCCCGAGGGGCCCGTCATCGGCGCGGCGCCAGGGACCAGCCCAGGCACACTGACGACGGCGGGACTGCCCGACTTCACGACTGTCGCGCAGAACACCGTCCCGGCCGTCACCAACATCTCTTCGCTCCAGGTGGTGCGCCGGTCGAACTCGCCGTTCTCGAACGACCCGTTCTTCCAGTACTTCTTCGGCAGTCCCGACGACGTGTATGGCTCGCGTCGCGGCGTCCAGAGCAGCCTGGGCTCTGGCGTCATCGTCAGCCCGGACGGCTACGTGCTCACCAACAACCACGTCGTCGCCGGTGAGTCTGGGCAGATTTCGTTGAGTCAGCTTCCCGAAATCACGGTGTCACTGGCCGACAAGCGCGAGATGAAGG
>JAKFYA010000017.1 GCA_021731095.1 Acidobacteriota bacterium
CCTCGCGCTCGCGGCCCCTGCCCCGGCGTTCACGTGGACGCTCCTCGTCCGACAGCCTGCGAACAGAGGAAATGCGCGCATTCCAGCCGACGCGTCCCAGATCAGACTCGTCTCCGGAGAAGACCTGGCAGCGTCCCTTGAAGTCCTTGTCCTCGCAGACCTCCCAGACCTCGCCGCGCCCGACCCGCAGACTGATCGCGCGGTCGTTGAGGTTCACCTTGCGCAGGTCTGAGACATCCGCGCGGAAGTTCCCGTTCTCGCCTCGAAACTCTGGCTCGGCGAACAGGGAGATGCCAATGGCGCCCATGCCATTGGCGTCATCCCGGCGCGGATCGCGCCGACCAGGCCCACCGCCCTGCTGCGCCACAACAGGCAGGGCGCATACCAGCAACAGGGCGCCAACCTGTATCCACCATCCACGCACGTTGCGATGAGCTTTCATGATGACCTCCAGCGGGGCGCGGCACGACCGGCTCCTCTCGGCATTCTAGTCCCCGTGGGGACGCGGGCAGGGTCTCTTCTGGGCTAGTCTTGCCCATGGGTATCGCAGCCGACTTCATCCTGATCATCGTGGCGGGCCTCGGCGGCGCGCTGGTGGCCCGGTGGCTCGGGCTGCCCCTGCTGGTGGGGTACGTCGCCGCGGGCGTGGCGGTCGGTCCTCATACGGCCGGGCCGACAGTGGCCAACGTCCACGACATCGAGCTTCTGGCCGAGATTGGCGTGGCCCTCCTGCTCTTCGCGCTCGGCCTGGAAGTGTCGTTCCGCGATCTGCGGGCGGTGCGCCGCATGGCGCTCATCGGGGGTCCGCTGCAGGTCATCCTGACGACGGCCTTTGGCGCCCTGATTGCCCGCGCCGTCGTCGGGATGGCCATGGCCGACGCCATCTGGTTCGGTGCCATGGTGTCGCTGTCGAGCACGATGGTGGTCCTGAAGACCATGGCCGCGGACGGTACGGCTGCCACGCTGGCCAGCCGCGTGATGATCGGCATGCTGGTCGTGCAGGACCTGGCCGTGGTGCCCATGCTCATCATCCTGCCGCACGCGGGAGATGCCGGCTCGGCCCTGCCGGAGATTGCCCGCGCGTCGCTGATTGCGGCCGGGTTCCTGACGGCCATGGTGCTGGTGGGCACGCGGCTCCTGCCGGCGCTGCTTCGGCGGATTGCGTCCTGGGGCTCGCGCGAGCTGTTCCTGGTGGCGGTGGTGGCGGCCAGCGTCGGCATCGGCTCGATTGCGTATCAGCTCGGCCTCTCGTTTGCCATCGGCGCCTTCATCGCCGGCATCATGATGAGCGAGTCGGAACTGAGTCATCAGGCACTCAGCGATGTCGCGCCGCTTCGAGACATCTTCGGCCTGGTCTTCTTCGTCTCTGTCGGCATGCTCTTCGATCCCCGCTTCCTCATCGGGCATGCGGGCAGCGTCGCCATGCTGGTGCTGGTCATCGTGGCTGGCAAGTCGCTCATCTGCGGCCTGCTCGCCCGCGGATTCGGTTATGGCAACATGGCGCCCTGGATTATCGGCCTCGGGCTGTCGCAGATCGGCGAGTTCAGCTTCGTCCTGGCCCGGGTGGGACACACGGGTGCCTTCATCTCGAAGGACACCTACGACCTGGCGCTGACCTGCACGGTCCTGTCGATGGCGCTCTCGCCGCTGGTGTCGTCGTGGGCCGTGCCGGTGGCCCACCTCTGGCTCAGGTGGCGCAAGCCGGCCCCGCCCTCACGGGCGTTGGCGCTCGAGAAGACGGCGCTCGAGAATCACGTCATCGTGGCCGGCTCCGGCCGTACGGGGCGGGCCGTGGTGGACGCGCTCCTGAGCGCCGGAGTCCCCTTTGTGGTCGTGGAGATGAACCACGACGCCCTGACCCGGCTGGGCGAGGCCGGCATTCCCTCCGTCTGGGGTGACATTGGCAGCGAGGACATTCTGAGGGCGGCCGGCATTCTCGACGCCCGCATGCTGGTGATGGCTGTTCCGGACTGGCATGCCATCCGGTTGGGCATCTCCCGGGCGCGGCAGCTCAACCCCCGCCTGTTCGTCGTGGCACGCGCCACGGCCACCGCGCACGTGGACGATCTCCGGGCGCTACGGGTGGATGCGGTGGTGCAACCGGAGTTCGAGGGCGGCGTCGAAATGGTGCGGCAGGCGCTGGCACACTGCGAGCGGGACGAGGCCGAGATTGGCCGGCTGACCGCCGACCTCCGACGGGCCCTGTACGATCCCTCGGAGGGCTGACGCGCTGGCGGTCTGCCCGGGTGCCGCATCGTGGGCGAACCTGCGGTATTCTGATCTGCTGTGTCGTACAAAACAGACGATCTTCGTATCACTCAGGTCCGGCCTCTGCTGCCGCCAGCGTTGCTGATGGAGGAACTGCCCTCCTCGGACACGGCGTCGACCATCGTCGCCAACACGCGGCAGGCCATTGCCGACGTCATCCATGGCCGCGATTCCCGGCTGGTCGTCGTCGTGGGCCCCTGCTCGATTCACGACCCCGCCGCGGCCATCGACTACGCCGAGCGGCTGGTGCCCCTGGCCTCGCGCTTCGGTGACGAGCTGATCGTGGCAATGCGGGTCTACTTCGAGAAGCCGCGCACGTCGGTGGGCTGGAAGGGGCTCATCAACGACCCGGACCTCGACGAGAGCTTCCACATCAACAAGGGCCTCCGTCTGGCGCGCAAGCTGCTGCTGGATGTGAACGAGCTCGGCCTGCCGACAGCAAGCGAATTCCTCGACGTGCAGATTCCCCAGCACATCGCTGATCTCACGTCGTGGGTGGCGATTGGCGCCCGCACGACGGAGAGCCAGATCCACCGCGAGCTCGCCTCTGGCCTGTCGATGCCCGTGGGCTTCAAGAACAGCACCGACGGCAGCGCGCAGACGGCCGTGGATGCCGTGCTCTCCGCCCGGTCGCCGCACCTCTTCCCATCGGTCACCAAGCATGGCGTATCCGCCATCTTCCAGACCGCGGGCAACGACACCTGTCATGTGATCCTGCGGGGCGGATCCAGAACCGGTCCGAACTACGAGCGGACGCACGTGGAGGACGCCTGCACACGGCTGGCGGCCCGCGGCCTTCCGGAGACGGTGATGATCGACTGCTCGCATGGCAACAGCAGCAAGGACCACCATCGGCAGGTCGAGGTGGCACGCTCCATTGCCGAGCAGGTGTCCGCCGGTTCCTGGAGCATCTTCGGCGCCATGGTGGAGAGCCACCTGGTCGAAGGTCGTCAGGATTATGTGCCCGGCCGCCCGGCCACCTACGGGCAGAGCATCACCGATGCCTGCATTTCGCTTGAGCAGACCGAACCCCTGCTGGAACTGCTCGCCCGTGCCCAGCGCGCGCGCGGCACACGCTGAAGGTAGCCAGAGAGAGACATGCTGAGAGCCGGAATCGTCGGGTTGCCCAATGTGGGCAAGTCCACCTTGTTCAATGCCGTCACGCGGACCCGGAACGCCGAGGCGGCGAACTACCCGTTCTGCACGATTGATCCGAATGTGGGCATGGTGACCGTGCCGGACACACGACTGGAGGTGTTGCAGAAGATCGCCAGGACCAGCGTCGTGATTCCGGCCGCCATCGAGTTTGTCGACATTGCCGGTCTCGTGAAGGGTGCAAGCCAGGGTGAAGGACTCGGCAACAAGTTCCTCACGCACATCAGGGAAGTGGATGCCATCGTCCAGGTGGTCCGCTGCTTCGAGGATGCCGACATTCATCACGTGTCGGGCACCGTCGATCCGGTGCGCGACATCGAGGTCATCAACACCGAGCTGATGCTGTCGGATCTGGACCAGGTGGCCAAGCGGCGGGAGCGCCTGGTCAAGGACGTCAAGAAGGGCAACAAGGACGCGGTGGCCGAGGATGCCGTGCTCGCGAAAATCGAGACAGCGCTGAACGAAGGCAAACCGGCGCTCACGGTGGACCTGACGCCGGACGAACGCGCCCTGTCGCGTCCATTGTTCCTGCTGAGCGACAAGCCGACCATCTTTGCCTGCAACGTGCGCGAGACGGAGCTGGCCACGGCCGATACCCTTCCGGCGGTGCAGAAGGTGCGCGAGTATGTGGGCGCTCATCTGGCCTGTGAGGCCGTCGTGATCAGCGCCCAGATTGAGAGCGATCTGGTGGAACTGCCGGCCGAGGAAGCGCAGGCCTTCCTTGAGGAGCTGGGTGTGCAGGAGAGCGGGGTGGGTTCACTGATCCGCGCCACCTATCACCTGCTGGGCCTGCGGACCTACTTTACGGCCGGCGAGAAGGAAGTGCGCGCCTGGACGA
>JAKFYA010000461.1 GCA_021731095.1 Acidobacteriota bacterium
AGCAGGCCCGCAACTCCGGCCCGGTCGTCACCACCGCTGCGGCGCCTGCGCAGGCCGGCAGCGACACGCGTCAGCCGCCGCCCCTCGACCAGGAAAAGGTCAAGGCGCTGACCACCGTCGCCCAGAACGACCCGAAGAACTCCACGCCGCGCGTGCAGCTCGGCAACCTCTACTTCGACGCCGAACAGTTCGGCGAGGCGATCAAGTGGTACGAAGAGGCGTATGCGCTGGATGGTCGGGATGCCAATGTCAGCACCGACCTGGGCGTCGCCTACTACTACAGCAACCAGCCCGACAAGGCGCTGAGCCAGTTCGAGAAGTCGCTCGCGCTTGACCCGAAACACGTGAAGACGCTGTTGAACCAGGGCGTCGTGCTGGCGTTTGCCAAGCGCGACCTCGAGGGTGCCGCCAAGTCCTGGCAGAAGGTCGTGGAGTTTGCCACGCCCGGCAGCCAGGAGGCCGTGGCCGCGCAGCGTGGCCTGGACAGCCTGAAATCCATTCATCCCGACGGCGGGGCGGCTCCGGCCGGGAAATAGAGGTCTGATCGGGTGTTTCTGCGCGTCATCCTCATCGGGATCCTCTTCTGGATCATTGCCAGAACGTTCTGGCGGATGATGGATGGCCTCGTGGAAGGCGTCACGGGAAAGCGTCCCGGGGGCCGGCGTGGCAGGACGTCCCAGGCCAGCCAACCGACCAAGCTCGTGCGTGACCCGGTGTGCGGCACGTATGTGGTGCCGGACGCCACCCACGCACTGACCAGGGGAGACACGGTGTACCACTTCTGCTCGGACCAGTGCCGGGCGCAGTTTTCCGCACGATGAGCACTCGGGTCGAAGAACAGATTCGCGCAGACATCGTCGAGGTGGGCCGCCGCCTCTACGCGCGGGCCTATGTCGCCTCCAACGATGGCAACATCAGCGTGCGACTGGACGATTCGCGCCTCATCACCACGCCCAAGAGCGTGTCCAAGGGGTTCATGACCCCGGACATGATGGTGATTGTCGACTACGACGGGAAGAAGCTGTCAGGCGAGCGGGAACCCTCCTCCGAACTCCCGATGCATCTGGAGGTGTACCGGAACCGGCCGGACGTGAACGCCGTGGTGCATGCCCATCCGCCCACCGCGACCGGGTTTGCCGTGGCGGGCATCCCGCTGACGCGGGCGGTGCTGGCCGAGGTCATCACCACGCTCGGCAGCGTGCCGATTGCGGCCTACGGCACCCCGTCCACCAAGGAACTGCCCGACGCCGTGCGGAAGTACATCAAGGCGCACGACGGGCTGCTGCTGGCCAATCATGGTGCCGTCACCTGCTGCAAGACGGTGATGTCGGCCTATTACAAGATGGAAACCATCGAGCATTTCGCCCGCATCAGCCTGGTGGCGCGGCAGCTCGGGGGTGAGTACCTGCTGTCACGGAACGAAGTCGACAAACTCCAGGGGCTGCGCGGCATGTATGGCATTGCCTCGCCGGCGCCCGTCTGCGCCGACCCGGCGCAGGTGGGGCCCGATGACCAGGTGTCGTGCCAGGTCCTCGAAGCGCCCATCTCGACAACCGAGCGTCTGGTCTTGAACGTGCCGACACCGCCGCAGGGGACGGGCCCCGACGGGGAAATTCGGCTAACATATCGGCAACTTACGGACCTGATCGCAGACGCGGTCAGAGGCCTGAGAGACTGAGAATCCGAGGATGGATATGGGCGAAGCGCTCGGGATGATTGAAACCAAGGGCCTCGTGGCCATGATCGAGGCGGCTGACGCCATGGTCAAGGCGGCGAAGGTGACGCTGGTCGGCTGGGAAAAGATAGGTGCCGGTTACGTCACGGCCATCGTGCGTGGCGACGTCGCGGCCGTGAAAGCGGCCACCGACGCCGGTGCCGCCGCAGCCCGCCGCGTGGGCGAGCTTGTGTCCGTGCACGTGATTCCGCGCCCGCACGAAAGCCTGGAATCGGCCCTGCCGATCGGCAAGTCGGGCAAGTAACACCGTTCTCCGGGGCCACTCGATGATTCTTGCCCGCGTCGTGGGAACGGTGGTGGCCACCCGGAAGGACCCCCGCCTCGAGAGCGCCAAGCTGCTCGTGGCGAGGGCCATGGATCCCCATGGAAAGCCCGAGGGGAACTACCTCGTGGCCATTGATACGGTGGACGCCGGTGTCGGTGAGCGCGTGCTCATCGTCTCCGGCAGCTCCGCGCGTCTGGCCGCCGGCCTGAAAGACTCTCCCGTGGACGCCGCCATCGTCGGCATCGTGGATACGGTCGACGTCGCGGCCGGCGACTGATGCAACTGGCCCGCGTGACCGGTCAGGTCGTCTGCACCCAGAAGGACCCGCACCTGGCGGGCATCAAGCTGATGGTGCTGCAGCCCATCGCACCCGACGGCACGGACCTGGGCCGCACGCTCATTGCCGTGGACGCGGTGGGTGCCGGCGTCGGAGAGCGCGTCTTCTTCGTGCGCGGCAAGGAAGCCAGTTTCCCGTTCCATCCCGTCGAGGTCCCAACTGATGCCGGCATCGTCGGCATCGTGGATCACTGGTCGCTCGGCTAGCTCCGAACCAGACGCATACCCATGCAGATGGCCCGCGTGGTCGGCAACGTCGTCTCCACCCAGAAGCACGGCAAGTTCGAAGGTGCCAAGCTGATGCTCGTACAGCCCGAGACCCCTTCCGGGGAACCGCGCGGTCCCGTCCTGCTGGCCGTCGACTCGGTGGGCGCCGGCGTGCACGAGCGCGTGCTGGTGGTGATCGAGGGACGTGCGGCCGGCGAAGCCCTGGGCCGGAAGGGCGCCCCGGTGGACGCGGCCATCATCGGCATCATCGACCACGTGGACATGCACGAATGACCGAAGCGGCTCTGCGTGCGCTCGTACGGGAGGTGGTCGCCCGCCAGCTTGGCATCCACGGCCCAGCCTCGATGCCGGGCGGCGGACTCGCGCCCGGCTCGTCCTGCGCCCCATGCGCCGCCGGGGCGCCGTCACTGCCGGCGCCGCCCCCCACTGCGCCGCTCGTGTCCATCGAGGTGCTGGTGACGCCCGTGTCGCCCCAGCCGCATGTCAGCCACGCGCAGTTTGCGCTGGGTGCGGCCGCCAGCGGCACCGCGATGCCGTGTGTCATCGAGCCGGCCGTGCCGTGCGATCACTGCGGGTACTGCAAGTCGCTGGGGCACTGATGCCCAGGGTCCTCATCACCGGCAAGGTGCCGTCGTCTGTCGTGCGCCGGCTTGAGGCGCATTGCGAGGTCGACATGTACCTCGGCGACGGACCCATTCCGAAAGCCGAGCTGCTGGCGCGCGTGGCCGGCGCGCACGGTCTGCTGAGCCTCATCACCGAACAGATTGATGCCGAGGTGATGGCCGCCGGCACGGACCTGCGCGTGATTGCCAACGTCGCCGTGGGCTACAACAACGTGGACGTCGCGGCCGCCAGGACTCGTGGTATCACGGTGACAAACACGCCCGACGTGCTCACCGAGGCCACCGCCGACTTCACATGGGCCTTGCTGCTGGCCGTGACCCGCCGCCTGGGTGAGGGCGAGCGGCTGGTGCGCAGTGGGGGCTGGACCCGCTGGGCACTCGACTTCATGCTCGGGATGGAGCTGCGCGGCAAGCAGCTCGGCATTGTGGGATACGGCCGCATCGGCAAGGCGGTCGCTGTTCGCGGGCGCGCGTTCGGCATGCGCATCGCCTACACGTCACGAACGCCACAGCTGCTGGCCGATGCCGAGGCCATGAGCGTCGATCAGGTGCTCGCCACCTCGGACGTGGTGTCGCTCCATGTCCCATTGACGCCCGAGACCACGCATCTCATCGGAAAGACCGCGCTCACGAAGATGAAACGCAGCGCCTACCTGGTCAACACCACCCGTGGGCCTGTCGTGGATGAGGCCGCGCTTGTGTGGGCGCTGGAGCAGCACCTGATTGCCGGCGCGGCACTTGATGTGTACGAGCGCGAGCCCGAGGTGCACCCAGGGCTGCTCCCGTTCGAGAACGTGGTGCTGGCTCCGCATCTGGGCAGCGCGACCGTAGAGACCCGTACCGCCATGGCAGACCTGGCTGCGCGCAACGCGCTCGCGGTGCTGGCCGGCGAGCCGGCGTTGACACCGGTGCCATGACACCCAGGGCGGCTCGGTCATTGGCAGATTCCACGCGGAGGACTCCGACGCGGAGGGCCTCTGCCACGCCCGCAGTGGTCCCGGCGCCGGAGAAGACGGTGGTCGCGCG
>JAKFYA010000345.1 GCA_021731095.1 Acidobacteriota bacterium
CGCGGTGGTCGTGCCGGACCTCGACGTGCTTCGCGAGAAGGGCATCGTCAACACCCAGGATCTGGTGCGGTTCGAGCTGGAAGGGCTGTCGGTCTCGCTGCCTGCCCACAAGCGCGCTCTCGGCTTCACCGTGTCGATGGAGCCGCTGCCCCGCACCACGACCGGCAAGCTGAAGCGGTTCGAGATTCTCAGACGCTGGAACGCGGTCGGGAACGAGGCCCGGGCCAGGACGGTCGCCCCCTCTGGCGAGACTGATGACGCGCGGACTTCCGCAGACGCCCACGAAGCCGACGTGCTGGGCGTGGTGCAGGCGCATGTCCGCGAAGGCGCTGTTGTTCGACCGGACGCCAATATCGAGCTGGACCTCGGACTGGACTCCATGGAACGCGTGGAGTTGCTCGCGTCGCTCGAACAACGCTTCGGGATGCGGGTGGAACGGGACGTGGCGAAGACGCTGTTCTTCGTGCGCGACCTCGTCACCGCCTTCCGGGGCGCCACGGTGTCAGGTTCGGGCGACCTGCCCGCCTGGGAGGCTCTGCTGGCGCCGGCGGAGCCAGACCCGGTCGTGGCACCCATCCTGCGCTCCCGCTCGTTCGCCGCACCGGTCCTGTCTGGTGCCCTTCGGGCCGTCGTGGCGCTGCTGGTGCGCCCACGCGTCGAGGGGGCTTCGCATCTTCCTGCCGAGGGCACCTTCGTGGTGAGCCCGAATCACCAGAGCTTCCTCGACGGCTTCGTGCTCGGTGGGGTGCTGCCACTCCGCGTGTTCCGGCGCCTCTTCGTTGTGGGAGCGGTCGAGTACTTCGAGACGCCCTTCGCCCGTGCCGTGGCGCGGCAGCTCAACATCGTACCGGTCGATCCGGATGCGAATCTGCTGCCGGCCATGCAGGCCGCAGCGTTCGGCCTGCGACATGACCGGGTCCTGATGCTCTTCCCGGAGGGTGAGCGGTCGATTGATGGCGAGGTGAAGAAGTTCCGGAAGGGCGCCGCCATCCTGTCGCAGCACCTGGACGTCCCCATCGTGCCGGTGGCCATCGATGGGCTCTTCGAGGTGTGGCCCAGGAACCGCGCCCTGGCCTGGGCCCGACTGCTGCCGTTCAGCGGGCACCGCGTCCGTGTCTCCTTCGGTGAACCGCTCAGGGCCGAGCCCGGAGAGAGTTACGAGGCGCTCACCGCGCGGCTGCGCGAGGCGGTCGTGCGGCTCAGGGTCCGTTCGTGAGCCGGGACTCGCGTCAGCGCGAGAGCAGCGCGGTGACAGCGTCACGCAGCGCCGGCTCGGTCATCGAGCCAGGATTGTAAAGACGCACGACGCCAGTGCGGTCTACGAGGGCCAGAGTGGGCGTGGTGCTGACGCCCCAGGTCGCGAAGTTCTCCTGCGCCAGTGGAATGGGCGTAGACGCCAGCGACGGATAGAACTGCTGCCTCACGGCGTCGATGTGCCGCCGCTCCTCTGCCGCCGGCACATGCTCGCGCGCGCCGATATACCCATAGCGCTGCGTGGGAGCCACGACGACCAGGCCCTTCTGCATGAACTCGTTCTGCATCTTCGCCACGATGGCGCTCATGGCCTTGCAGTCGCTGCACCAGTGCGCCCAGAAGAACAGCAGGAGCGGCTTGCCCTGCATCGTGGCAGAGGAGAAACGGGCCGAGCCGAGGTGCTCGCGCGCATCAAGGGCGGGCATCGGCTTGCCCACCAGACTGAGCAGGTGCACGTTCTTCTGCAGGCGCGCACGGATGGACGACTTGCCGTAGCGCGTCAGCGCCTGCGTCAGCAGGTGCACAGCCTCGGAGCGGTTACCCTGCGCTGCGGTGGCCTGCGCCTGTACCTCGAGGGCGGCGCCCATGGCGATGGCCAGATTCGGATTGGCGTCCACGCCACGCGTCTTGAGCACCGGAAGCAGGCGGCGTTCGGTGTCCCGCGCGATACGGAGTGCTGTCTCGAACTCTCTGGCGGCCAGGGCGCCGCGTGCCGCCCAGGACAACGCGGCCAACGCCTCGGGGTGTCCCGGGTCGCGTCCGAGCTCCCGGAGCGCCAGTTCCTCGGCGTTCTTCAGGTCGTGCGCGGCAATGGCCGCACGCACCACGTCGATGATGCCCGACTGGGCCAGCGCAGAGCTCGGTGACAGTCCCGGACTCAGCAGGCAGCACAGAAGCGCGAGGCGTCGGATGCAGATCATGGAGGCCCTACGGCGCCGAGATGCGGTCGCAGGTGAGAGCGCCCGAGGGGCAATTGGCCACCTGCGTCTCGATGGCCTCCACGCCGGCCGCTTCAAGGCGAATCCATCGTGCGCGCCTGATGTCGAAGACCTCTGGAAGCCCCGCGAGGCAGATCCCTGTGTGTCGGCAGAGA
The DNA here is from genome assembly GCA_021731095.1 of Acidobacteriota bacterium. Classification (GTDB taxonomy): domain Bacteria; phylum Acidobacteriota; class Vicinamibacteria; order Vicinamibacterales; family UBA2999; genus JAKFYA01. The sequence continues at coordinate 2,348 of JAKFYA010000345.1, forward strand.
CCCGGGTCGAAGGTCACGACCACTTCGTCTGTCTTGTATACCTGCACGCGTCCGCTCATGGGGTGTCCTACGAGTCCAGGGCTGCGACGAGCGCCGCGCCCATTGCTTTCGTGGTGGCCGTGCCGCCGAGATCGGCGGTCTTTACAGAACCTTCGGCAAGTACGGACTCGATGGCTGCCACGATGCGGGCGGCTGCATCGGTCTGTCCGAGGAACTCCAGCATCATCGCGCCGGCCCAGACGGTGCCGATCGGGTTGGCGATGCCCTTGCCGGCGATGTCCGGGGCCGAGCCGTGGAGGGGTTCGAACATGGACGGGAAGGTGCGCTCGGGGTTGATGTTGCCGCTCGGTCCCACGCCGAGACTGCCCGAGATGGCCGAACCGATGTCGGTCAGGATGTCGCCGAAGAGGTTGGAGGTGATCATCACGTCCACCGTCTGCGGGTGAGTAATCATGCGGGCTGCCAGCGCGTCCACGTAGTACTTGCGGAACTCGACGTCGGGGTAGTCTTTCGCCACCTCATCGACCACGTCATCCCACAGCACCATCGAGTGGCGAAGCGCGTTGCTCTTGGTGGCGCTGGCGAGCAGCTTGCGCGGGCGCTTGCGGGCCAGCTCGAAGCCGAACCGCGCGAGGCGCTCAATGCCCTTGCGGGTGAAGATGCCGGTCTGTTCGGCCATCTCGAGCTCGGTGCCGACATGGACGCGCCCGCCCACGCCGCAGTACTCGCCTTCGGAGTTCTCGCGCACGCAGACCATGTCGATGTCTGCCGCCGTCCGGCCACCAAGGGGACTCTTGATGCCCGGCATCAGGCGCATCGGCCGCAGATTCACGTACTGCACGAGCAGCTGGCGCAGGGGGAGGAGCAACTGACCGGCCGAGATGTAGTCGGGAACCGTCGGCGCGCCGATGGCACCCAGGTAGATGGCGTCAAAGCCCTTGAGCGTCTCCACCCAGCCGTCGTCCATCATCTTCCCGGTCTTGAGGTAGAACTCGCAGCCCCAGGGAAGGTCGGTAAACTCCAGGGCAAAGCCACCCTGACGGGCCGCAGCCTTGAGCACGTCAACGCCAACCGGAATCACTTCCGGGCCAATGCCGTCGCCGGCAATCACTGCAATGCGAAAGGTGGTGTGAGCCATCACGGAAATTCTATACGCGCTGCGCTCCAAACCGGTCGCCGGGTGTGCGTGAGCCAGGTGTTCCGTGGTGTCCAGGCTGGTCTGGGCCCCGTTGGGTCGTAGGTCAGCGTGCGGGGTGGCGCCTGATGGCGAACGTCACGAGAAACGCGGCAGAAGCCGCGCCAAGGCCGAGCAGCGTCGGGTCGAGCCACCGCGAGCCGTGGACGCCGTAGCGCACCGTCAGCCATGTGCAGACGCCGGCGGCGATGGAGGCCAGGGCTTCGGGTGAGCCCGCGCGGGCCACGAAGAGCCCGCCGACAACGGGCACGAGCAGCGTGACGCCGAGGAGGGAGTAGAAGATGCTCAGGCCCTCGACGACTGAGGGCAGGTAGATCGAGAACACCACGCCCGCGGCGCCGCCGATGACTGCCGACACGCGGGCCACCGCCAGCAGGCGACTGTCCGACGCGCCTGGGTTGATGTGACGCTTGTACAGGTCCTGCGAGAGGGAGGTGGCCAGCATGAAGAGCACGGCATCGCAGGTGTCCACTTCGGTCGAGAAGATCGCCGCCAGCGCGATGGCGCCAAGCCAGGGAGACAGTTGGCTGGTGAGCAGGTGGGGCAGGACAGCGTTCGTGTCCGTGAGGCCGGGCGACAGCACGCGCGCGGCCATGCCCAGCAGGACCGGGGCGAAGGCGAAGACCATCAGGGCCAGGGCGTTCAGACCAACCCCGATGCGCAGCGCG
>JAKFYA010000103.1 GCA_021731095.1 Acidobacteriota bacterium
GCGGCTTCGACAAGGCCGGTGTGGACAAGGCATTCCTGGCAGGCACGACCTGGCGCCGAACTTCCTGATCAACCTGGGCCATGGCGACCCGGCCGGCGTGCATCCGCGCGCGCCACGGCTCGACTTCAGCCTCGCGGCCCGAATCGAATAGGGGGGACCCCGCCCCGGTGCTCCTAGCGGGTGCCGGGGCGGCGATAGAGCGTCGCCGGATGCGTGGTGGCGGAACCGGTTTCCGTGGTGCCTGCCGCGCGGGCCGTGCGGGTGGCCTGTTTCGCAGACGGGCAATTGGCGCAGGCCGGGGCCCGGTCGGTGCGGAAGAAGCCGAACGCACGGCGCACCACGATGGCCACGGCACCCATGGCCACCAGCGTGACGACGCCGTCCTGCAGGAGCGTGCCGGTCATGCGGTGGTGCTCATCTCCCTGTCCCTAGGATACGCCCGCCGCGCGCAGACCCGCGTGCACCACGAACGCCACCACATAGGCCAGGCCCGACATATAGCCCAGCTGCAGCGCCGCGTACTTCAGGCCGCCGGTTTCCTTGCGGGTCACCGTCAGGGTGGGCAGGCACTGCATGGCCAGCACGAAGAAGACCAGTGCGGCCGCTGCGGCCGACGGGGTGAAGACTGGCGTGCCGTCATCGCGCGTCATGCTGCGGATGCGGGCCACCACGCCTTCATCCAGATCCGCATCCGCCTGGCCACCCGCCAGCACCGACATGGTCGACACGAAGACCTCGCGCGCCAGGAAGCTGGTGACCACACCAACCGAGAGCTGCCAGTCGAAGCCGAGGGGTGCGAACACCGGCGCAATCGCGTGGCCCATGCGTCCGGCAAAGCTGCCGGCCTGGGCAGCCTTGGACTGGAGCCGATCGGCCTCGGCCGTCAGCGCGGCCGCGCGCTCGGGCGCCAGCCCGGGTGCCGCGGCCTCTGCCTGCAGCGACGTCACCTGCGGCAGCACCGGCACCGCCGGATAGGCGCTCAGCCACCACATCACCACACAGATGGCCACAATCACCGTGCCGGCCGTGGTGAGGAACGAAACACCCTGGTCCTTGGCCGAGAGCAGCGCGTTGCGGAGTGACGGCAGCTTGTAGGTGGGCAGCTCGAGAATCATCGGCTTGGCCTGCCCCTTGAGGATGGTCTTGCCGAAGAGCCACGCGGTGAACATCGCCGCGCCCGCGCCAAGCAGGTAGCAGCCGGCGAAGGCCAGACCCGCCGCCGCCGGCCGACCCGCAAAGAGCAGCGTGGTCAGCAGCACATACACCGGCAGCCGCGCCGAGCAGCTCATGAACGGCGCCACCAGGATGGTGGCCAGCCGGTCGCGCTGATCGGGAATCAGCCGCGTGCTCATGATGCCAGGCAGGGCGCAGGCATGCGAGGTCAGCAGCGGCACGAACGCGTGACCGGGCAGGCCGAACCGTGCCAGCAGGCGGTCCAGCACGAACGCCGCGCGCGCCAGATAACCGGTGTCTTCGAGCAGCGTGATCAGGAAGAAGAGCAGACAGATCTGCGGCAGGAACACGATGGTACCGGCAATGCCGCCCACGATGCCCTGCGTGACCAGATCGCGCACCGCGCCTTCGGGCAGCCAGGCGTTCACCAGATCACCGAGCCCCGCAAAGATGGCCTCGATGAGGTCCATCGGCACGGCGGCCAGCGCAAACAGCGTCCAGAACAGCCCGCCCATCACGCCGATGAACACCAGCAGGCCGAGCACGGGGTGGGTGAGGATGCGGTCGAGCCGCTCGGTCAGGCGGTCGGCGCGCGCGGCATCCGCCTTGTCCTCGGTGGTCACCTCTGCCGTCACCGACTCGGCCCACAGCATCATGTTGTCGGTGGTGGATTCGAGCACCGGCAGGTCTGCCGGGCGTGTGCGTCCGGCAGACTCCAGTGCCGTGCGCAAGGCTGCCAGCCCCTCCGAGCGCCGCGCCACCATCGGCACCACCGGCACGCCGAGGCGGCGCGAGAGCGCCGCGGCGTCAATGGTCAGTCCGCGCTGGCGGGCCAGGTCGATCATGTTGAGCGCGAGCACCACCCGGTGCGACGTGCTCAGCACCTGCGCCACCAGCACCAGATTCCGCGCCAGGTTGCAGGCATCCACCACGACCACCAGCGCATCGGGCATCTGCGCGCCCTCGTCGGCCAGGGCCGAGCGGGCGATGCTGCTTTCGGGTGCGTCGATGTGGAGGTCGTACACGCCGGGCAGGTCCAGCACCTCGACCGGCTGGTCGTGTCCGGGCCAGGTGCTGCGGCCGGTGCGGATGGTCGTCGTGGTGCCGGGGAAGTTCGAGGTCTTGGCGTGCACGCCACACAGGGCGTTGAACAGCGAGGTCTTGCCGGTGTTGGGGTTGCCCGCCAGCGCGATGCGCCGGAGGGCCACCGCCTCTGTGCTCACTGACCGGCTCCGCCGCAGAGCGACACCATCACGTTCCGGGCCACGGCGCGCGAGATGCCGATGCGGGTGGAGCGCACCTGGATGATGGAAGGGTCGCCCAGTTGGCAGACACGCAGGCGGGCGCCGGCGGTCAGGCCCAGCGAGCGCAGCACGGCTGCCGACTCCTGGTCGAGCACGTGGTGCAGGGTGGCTTCACCGCCGGGGGGAACGGATGACAGCGGAACGGTAGCCTGGGTCTGGACGGGAGTATCTGCGATGGTTCCAACCATGAGCGCCAAGGCTCACAATATCACGCCGTGAGAATCTGTCTCATAAAGTAGTTTTCTTAGAAAATGCCGCGAGGGTCTCGGCGTGGCGGTAGGCGAACATCCGCTCGAGCTTGCGCCGCATGAATGGCTCGCCCACGAGGTTCCCGAGCCAGCCCAGTGGGAAGGCGAACTCGATGGCATCCTCCAGCACGCAGGCGTCCGGGCCATCCGGGCGCATCCGGTGCTCGTGCCGCCACAACCGGAACGGGCCCCGGACCTGCCGGTCGGTGAACGACCGGCCGGGCCGGTAGTCTTCGTGGGTCAGTTCCCAGCGGAGGGCGAAGGGGCGCGTCCCGACCTTCAGCACCACGCGTGCCCCATCCCGGATGCCCCCCTCCTGCACCAGCACCTGCACGGCCTCCCAGGGCGGCGTCAGTCGGGTAAAGGCCTCGGGCTCTTCGTGCCAGGCAAACAGCGCGTCGGCCGACGTCGGGATGCGCGTGGCCTTGAGAAAGTGGCAGGTGGCCTGTGGCATGTCGGGATTATGGCCGAGTGGGCCGGCCGGTCAGTGTGCGTTGCGCACCTCGGCCAGGATGTAGTCCATGTGCTGCCGCTCGTCGGTCGAGAAGGCGCTCACCCCGAAGAACCCGCCGGACGCTTCGGCGGCCGCCGTGCAGGCCTGGACAATGCGGTCCATTGCCTCCTGGCTCGTCACCGGATCCAGCATGGCCAGCCGCGACCGCAGGGCCTGGCGCCCGGCCTCGAACAGTTCAGTCGGGGGGCGGCGCGTCAGCCAGTCTTCCAGCAGGGCCCGGGCCTCCTCGTTGACCTCGCCCAGCGTGGCGAACTCGTCCTGGAGGGCGCGACGTTCCGCCTCGTCCAGGCCGTCGAGCCATGCCACATCCACCGCAGGCAACCACTCCACCATCGCGGCACTTCTGGCGCGCAGGCCCACGGCGTGCAGGCGCGCGACGGTGTCGTGGTCCTGTGTGCCCAGCGCTTCGGCCAACGCCGCCCGCTCGGCGGACCGGCGTGCCTCGCGTCGCTGCAGGGCCGCTGTCCGCGCGTCAGTGTCGGCTGTGTTCGTCTGCACCATCGGTGTTCTCCTCACCCCGGAGGCTAGCCAACCGGGCGTGGCTCACACAAATAGATAGTTCTCACGCGTGCATGCGGAAAAACCTATGAACCGCGCGTCAGCAGGCGCCCGGTCGACGCGTCGAAGTCGGCGAGGGCTTTCTGGTAATCGGCCAGCGCCTTGATTTCCCGGAATGCGGCGTCGGCCGTGGTCAGCTCGCGCAGGTTCACGAGGAACTGGGTGGAGTCGCCGAGCGCAAAGCGGTCCCGCTCCAGCGATTCCAGCTCGCGCGCCAGCGCCAGCTCCTGTCGCACCAGATCGATGGTGGCGAAGGTGGCGCGCAGCGCACTGGCCGCGTCCTGCACGTCCGCACGCACGCGGTCTTCGGCAAACCGCAACTCGGCCGTCAGCCCGAGCAGCTTGGCCTGCACCTGTGCCACCTTGCCAGAGGCCTTGCGGCGCTGCAGCGGCAGC
>JAKFYA010000282.1 GCA_021731095.1 Acidobacteriota bacterium
CGATTCCGGCATGCGCTCATCCGAGAGCCGGCTGGCGCAGGCCCAGTCCGCCGAACAGCAGGCCAAGGCGGGTCTCACCATCGTGGACACGGCGCCCCAGCAGGTGGCGGCCGCGTCCGCGCGCGTGGCCTCGGCCGCTGCACGCGTGCAGCAGGCACGCGCCCAGGTGCAGCAGGCCGAGATGAATCTGGCCTACACCCGGGTCGTGGCTCCTGTGGCCGGCGTCGTCACCCGGAAGGCGATTGAACCGGGGCAGGTGGTGCCGGCCGGACAGCCGCTGCTGGCGCTGGTGGCGCTGGATACGGTCTGGATCACGGCCAACTTCAAGGAGACCCAGGTCGCGCACATGCGGGTGGGGCAGAAGGTGTCGATTGCCGTGGACGCGTATGGCGGCCAGCGCTTCACCGGCCACATCGAGAGCGTGGCTCCGGCTACGGGCGCGCGGTTCAGTCTGATCCCGGCGAACAACGCGACCGGCAACTTCGTGAAGGTCGTGCAGCGGGTGCCCGTCAGGATTGCCGTCGATGGCACGCAGGATCCGGAGCACGTGCTGCGTCCCGGGATGTCGGTCGTGCCGACGGTCCAGACGAACTGACGTGTCCGAGCCGCACCCGTCCAGCGCCAACCGGTGGATCATCGCACTGGCGGTGATGTCGGCCACCTTCATGGAGGTGCTCGACACCACCGTGGTCAACGTGTCGTTGCCGCACATTGCAGGCAACCTGTCGGTCAGCATCACGGAATCCACCTGGGTGCTGACGTCCTATCTGGTGGCCAATGCGATTGTGCTGCCCATGACGGGATGGCTGGCCTCGGTCCTGGGCCGCAAGCGCCTGCTCCAGATGTCCATCCTGGGGTTCACCTCCGCCTCGCTCCTGTGCGGCATGGCGCCCAGCCTGCCGTATCTGATCCTGTTCCGGGTGCTGCAGGGCACGGCGGGCGGCGTGCTTCAGCCGCTGTCGCAGGCGGTGCTGCTCGAGACCTTTCCGCTGCATGAACGGGGCAAGGCGATGGGGTTCTGGGGCATCGGCATGATGGTCGCCCCCATCTTCGGACCGGTGTTCGGCGGGTGGGTCACCGACTCGTTCAGCTGGCGCTGGCTGTTCTACGTCAACCTGCCGGTTGGCGCCATTGCGATGTTCATGACGCAGAAGTATCTGGTGGACCCGCCGTACCTCAGGAACACGCTGCGGAAGGTCGACTACTGGGGCATCGCGCTGCTCATCATCGGGATCGGCACGCTGCAGCTGCTGCTCGACAAGGGGCAGGACGAGGACTGGTTCCACTCGCGGCTCATCATCACGTTCTTCGTGGTGGCGGCTGTGGCCTTGACGACGCTCATCGTCCATGTGCTCACCACCGAGGACCCCATCGTGGATCTCCGCGTGCTGCGGGACCGCACCTATGCGGTGGGCCTGTCGCTCATCACGGTCCTTGGCTTCGTGCTGTTCGGCAGCATGATGGTGCTGCCGGTGTTTCTGCAGACGTTGCTGGGCTATCCGGCGCTGCAGGCGGGCATCGCGCTGGCGCCCCGTGGTCTCGGGGCCGGGCTGATGATGCCGATCACGGGTGCGCTGGTCGCGCGGGTGGATTCCCGGATTCTGATCGGAACGGGACTCGTGCTGGCATCGGTCCCGCTGTTCTGGCTGGGCGAGATCGACATGAATGCCGGCTTCTGGGACATCTTCTGGCCCCAGCTCTTCCAGGGGGCCGGGATGTCCCTGATCTTCGTGCCCCTGTCGACCACGACCATGGCCTCAATTCCCAAGCACATGATCGGGAATGCGACCAGCCTGTTCAGCCTGATGCGGAATCTGGGGGCCGGCATCGGCATCGCGGTGATGGGCACCCTGCTCAGCCACTTCCAGGAAACGTCGAGCGCGGAACTGGGGGCCAGGATCACCCCGTACGACGCCACCTCGGTCAACACGCTCGCCCAGTTGACCGCCGCGTTCAGGGCTGCCGGCTCGGATGCCGCCACCGCGGCGACCCAGGCTTATGCGGCCATGGCCGGCATGATCCAGCAGCAGGCGTCGATGCTGTCGTTCATCACGCTGTTCCGCTTCTGCGGGGCCATGTTCCTGGTGATGTTGCCCCTGGTGCTCCTGATGCGCAGGCCAGACATGCGACAGCCTGACGCGCCGCCCGTCCACTAGGCCACGGCCTGTGCGGGGCCATCCGCGCTGAGGCGGGCCGGGCGGCAGCCCCGTCGTGCTGGTTGCGGCCGCCCGACAGGCGCTATTGCACGGACAGCAGACCGACCTCGAACAGCAGCGTCGCATTCGGTGGAATCACGCCACCGGCACCCGCGCTGCCATAGGCCAGCTCTGGCGGAAGGATCAGCCGACGCTGTCCTCCGACGCGCATGCCGGCGACGCCCTGATCCCAGCCGCGAATGACCTGGCCCGCGCCCAGCGTGAAGGTGAAGCCACTCGAGGCGTCGAACCTCGTGCCCTTGTTCTCGGGTTTGCTGGTGTCGTACAGCCAGCCCGAGTAGCTCACCGTGATGCGGTTGCCCGTGCTGGCGAGCGAGCCTGAGCCGACGACCAGATCGGTTTGCGAGTACGGCGCGCTGGAGGTGCTGGGTGAGGTGGGCGTCCCACCACCGCAGGCGACAGTGGAGAGCAGCAGTGCCGCCAGCGGAACAGCGGCCACGCAGGTGATCAGACGACGCGAAAGCATTCCGGACTCCTGTTCAGGTTGGGCGTTGGCTTCTGCATTGTACCGTCGGGTACCGGAAATACCGTGCCATTGCGCGTCCGAGGGTGCGTGCTACGCTGCCTAGACGATGCGGACGAGTGAACAGGGCGCGCGCCAGAAGGCGACGGGGACGGTCTGGTGGCGCGGGAACCTCGGATGGCTGGTGTGCGGCTGGTTGCTGGCCTGCCCGCTGCCAGCGGCGGCCCAGTCGGGGGCCTCGCTGTCCGGCCAGTGGACCCTCAACCGGCCTGAGAGCGAGTTCCCGAGAGAGCTCGGCTTCAGCATTGATGGCCTGATGCCGTCCGGCAACCGCACGACGGGCGCCGGCGTCCGGCCCTCGTCCGGGCTCGACCTGGCCGCCATGATGCGGTGGCGACAGAGTGAAGAGGAGGCCAGGCGCCGGCAGGTCCTCACGGCGGAAGTGCGCACGCCGCCGCAGCGTCTCACCGTGACCGACACGCCAGAGGCCGTCACCTTCACCGATGAGCGCGGCCGCTCGCGGACCTTCTACCCCCATGGTCGGGAGGTCGCGATGCTGCTGGACGGTGTCCAGGGGATGGCGACCGCGATGCGGGATGGCGACGCGCTGGTGGTGCAGTACAAAGTCGAGGCCACGCGGACACTGCGCTACCGGTTCTCGCGCGTGGCAGGGCCGGAGCGCCTGAAGGTCGAAGTGACCTTTCTGGAGAAGGGTGGCGGAGACGCCGTGATCCGCGTGTATGACGCAGCGCGTCCCGGAGACCTGAATTTTGTGGCCAGAGCGCCCAACCCGCTGCCGCCAGTGGGCATCGCCAGACCCGGCCTGCGTCTGCCGAACGCCAGCGACGCAGTGGGGGACCTGAGCGATGGCGCGAACGCACCCGGCGCGGCAGGTGATGGCACGCCCATGGGTGGCGCGGACGCGGCCCTGCGTGGATTGCAGACGGTCGGCCTGGTAGTGGAGGGCATTGGCGCGGCAGGCACGGCATGTGGCCTGAAACAGGCGGCGCTGGAAACGGCGCTGATAAAGGCCTTCGACGGAAGCGGTGTGGCCATCCGGCGGAATGCCGATGAGGACACGTACCTCTACGTCAACGTCACCACCGACCACGATCAGACCGGCCTGTGCGTTTCGCGGTACGACGCGGGGCTCTATGCGCTGACGACGGCCACCCTGACGCACCAGAGGCGCCCGGCGCTGGTGGAGGCGGCCCTGCTGCGGAAAGGGGGGCTGGTGGGAACGGACACGCCCGAGCACGCCACCACCGTCACCAAGGGACTGCTGGCATACATCGAGACGTTTCTGGCCCAGATCAAAGCGGCAAACCGCTAGGCGGGCAGGCGTGTGGTCGAGAGGGCGTGCGCGGGTGGGAACGCCGCAGGGCCCGCCGAAGCGGACCCTGCCAGCGTGACGAACGTGCGGGCCTGGTGTGTGGCGGACGCTACTTCCTGAGCGCCGTGAAGGCGCTCACGTTACCCATCAGGTCGAGCGTCCCCTCCATCT
>JAKFYA010000434.1 GCA_021731095.1 Acidobacteriota bacterium
GAACGTGCGACCTCCTGGTTCGTAGCCAGACGCTCTATCCAGCTGAGCTAAGGGCGCGTAGGGGGCGTGCGGGTCAACGGCCACTCCGTGGCCGCGTGCACAAGACGTAACTATACACCACACCGGCGACGTTCCGAGCCCACAACTTCGCGCCAACCTGGCACCCGCGGGGCGTCCGTGACTGCGGTAGGATCGGGTCCAGCGACTGCATGGGCTTCATCCGCCGCAACCTGCTCGTCTGCACGTGGCTCTGGCTGCTGGGCCAGGCAGCCTCGGTCTCGGCACTCGTGCCGCGGGCCTGCTGCGACATGCATCCGGTGGCCGGTGCCGCCGCAGGGTGTCACGAGACGACGCCTGGCGCGGAGTGTCCCATGCGCGATGCGGACGGACAGCCGTGTCCGATGCACCGCACCCAGGCCGCCGCCACGGGGCACGACCACCACGCGCAGACGGCCTCGACTGATGTGGTCCAGCCATTCCGCAATCACGGGGCGCCGGCTGCGTCGGACCAGACCGCCGTCAACGATCACCGTGGCCACTCGGGTCAGGTGGCCGAGAGTGCCGAGGCACCAGACGCACGCTGCCGCATGCGCGGTTCGTGCAACGGTCCGACCTCTGCGCTGGCCGCCCTGTTCTGGATGCCAGGCGTGCTCTCGGCCACACCAGCCATGACGATCGACCCCGGGGTGTCCACCGCACCTCAAGTGACCGAACGCCTCGTCTCCGCGCTCGCCGTCCTCGACACGCCCCCTCCTCGCTCCTAGATCCACGTCCGCTTCTGGCGCACATCGCCCGCAACGCCCGCGCCCACCCGTGGGCGCGGTGTCGGCTGTCGCGCCGCCACGTGAATCAGTCTTGAGGAGTTATCCGACATGAAGTCGCACGCATTCGCGCGTCTCGCGCTGCTGGCCTGTTTGGGCACGGTGGCCGCCGGGACCGCAGCCACGTCTGCCGTGGCACAGGAAACCATCAATCAGGCCAGCATCGCCGGCCGCGTCATCGATCCGCAGGGTGCCGTCGTGCCAGGTGCCACCGTCACGGTGCGGCACACCGAGACGAACATCACCCAGAGCACGATCACCGACAGCGAGGGACGCTTCCGGTTCCACTACGTGAAGGTGGGCACCTACGAGGTGCGCGCCCAGCTCATGGGCTTCTCGGATGCCACGCTCGCCATATCCACCGTAGCCGGTGGCGCGTACGACCTGCCGCTGACGCTAGCCGTCCAGGGCCTTCAGGCCTCGGTGACCGTCGAGGCGCCGAAGCCGCTCCTGGAAACGGCCCGCAGCCAGATGGCCGGCACCGTGACGCGCACCGAGATCCAGAACCTGCCGATGAACGGGCGGCAGTTTCTGGATCTGGCCCTGCTGGTACCCGGCGTGTCGCCCACCAACACGGCGAGCACGCAGCTCTTCGCGGAAACCTCGGCTGTTTCCGGTCAGGGCATCTCGGTCGGCAGCCAGCGAAACCTCTCGAACAGCTTCATCGTGGACGGCCTGTCGGCCAACGATGACGCAGCCGGACTCAGCGGCATCCCCTACTCCGTCGACTCGGTCGAGCAGTTCCAGGTCGTGACCTCGGGTGGTCAGGCCGAACTCGGACGGGCACTCGGCGGCTACATGAACGTGGTCACCAAGAGTGGCACCAATCGTCTCAAGGGCGACGTGTACGAGTACTTCCGCGATGACAGCCTCACCGCCGCCAACGCGCTCTCCGGAACGACGTTGCCGATGCGTCAGCACCAGTTCGGCATGGCGCTCGGCGGCCCGTTGAAGAAGGACCGGACGTTCTTCTTCGGCAACGTGGAGTCACGACGGCTGGACCAGACAGGCCTGGTCACCATCTCCCAGGCCAACGTCGCCACCATCAACGCGCGCCTGGCGGCCGTGGGCTATCCCGGTGCGCCGGTCACCACGGGCATCTATGACAACCCGGTGCATAGTCTCCACGCGCTCGGCAAGGTCGACCACCAGGTGAGCGAGCGTGACCACCTGACGGTGCGCTACAGCCTCTACAACGTCACCTCGGACAACTCGCGCGGCGCTGGCGGTCTGAATGCGCCCTCGGCTTCAGCGGGCCTCGACAACCGAGACCAGACCGTGGCCCTCAACAACATCTTCTCGATTGGCCACCACACCGTGCATGACACGCGGGTCCAGTTCGCCTATGGCGATCTTGAGGCCCGCTCGACGGACCTGGTGGGGCCTGCCGTCAGCATCGCTGGCGTGGCGTCGTTCGGAACACTCTCGGGCAGCCCGCAGGCGCGGCGCACCCGGATGTTCCAGATCGTGGACAGCCTGTCGGTCCACCGCGGGGCGCACGCCGTGCGCGGTGGTGTGGACGTGCTCTACAACGACACGCGCATCGAGTACCCGCGGTCGTTCCGGGGCGCCTACACGTTCTCGTCCCTGGCCAACTTCCTCACCGGCACCTACAACAACGCCGGCTTCACCCAGACCTTCGGCACGTCCATCATCGAACAGAACAATCCGAACGTCGGGTTCTACGTGCAGGACGAGTGGCGCGCCGCCACGGGACTCACGGTGAACGCCGGCCTGCGCTACGACCTTCAGGTCCTGGACACCATCCGGACCGATCGCAACAACGTCTCGCCGCGCCTCGGCATCGCGTGGGCGCCCTTCGGCGCCTCGCGCACGGTGATCCGCGGTGGTGCGGGCCTGTTCTACGACCGGGTTCCTCTGCGAGCACTCGCCAACGCGCTGCTCTCTGCCGGCAACACCACGGACCTCTCGAACCTGGCCCAGATTGGCATCAGCCTCTCACCCACGCAGGCCGGCGCCCCGACCTTCCCGAACATCCTGACCGCCGCCGTGCCAACCGTGACGCTCGTGAACCTGACGACCATGGACCGCGACATGCAGAATGCCTATTCGCGACAGGTGAGCGCCGAGGTGGAGCAGACACTGGGTCGCCGCGGCACGGTCAGTGTGGGTTACCAGTACCTGCAGGGCCGGAATCTGATCATCTCGGTGAATCAGAACGTGCCAACCTGCGTGGCCGCTGGCACCAACAACGGCTGCCGGCCCGTGGCGGCCTACGCCAACAACAGCCAGTACTCCTCGCGGGCCCAGTCGAACTACCACGGCCTGCACGTATCGTTCATCGGGCGGCCGTCGGCCTGGGGGCACTACCGCGTGTCCTACACGCTCTCCAAGTCGATGAACAATGTCGGCGAGTTCTTCTTCAGCTCACCCATCGATCCGACGGACCTGATGAAAGACTGGGGCCGGTCGGATGACGACCAGCGGCATCGCCTGGTCATCAACGGCGCGGTGAACACGCCGATGCGCCCCGCCACGACGGTCCGGGAGCGTCTACTGCACGGCTTCCAGCTGGGCGCGTCACTACAGTCCTACTCGGCCGTGCCCTTCAACATCACCTCCGGGGTCACGACGGTTCAGGGGACGGCCGGCCGGCCCGTCGTGGACGGCACCTTCATCACGCGGAACGCGGGCGTCGGCGACACCTTCCTGTCGCTCAACCTTCGCCTCAGCCGGTCGATTCCCCTTGGGGGACGCGCTTCGGTCGAAGGGCTCCTGGAGGTGTTCAACGTGACGAATCAGCGAAATGACGTGTCGCGCAACGCCAATTTCGGCGCGGGCGTCTACCCGACCGCGCCATCGGCCACGTTCAACCAGATCACCGGCGTCGGCGAACCCAGAGCCGCGCAACTCGGAGCCCGACTCCGCTTCTGACCTGATGAGACAGCCCGTCACGCGGCCGTGGGAGAATCGACCCGTCATGTCACGACGGATCCGCCTCCTCGGCTGCGTGCTGGGGCTGCTCCTGGCCACCGACGGCCTGGGCCGCAGTCAGTCAGCACGCGCACAGGCGCCGGCCACCGACGACCTCATCGCTGCGGCGCTGGCGGCAGACTCCGAGGCCGCGAGACAGGCGCTCCTCGATGCCCACCCCGAACTCACCATCGATCCTGCCTTTGCGGCGCTGAGACGTGCCGTGTCTGTGGAGTCCCGGCAGTCGGACCCGGCGCGCGCGTACAAAGGCCTGCGGACGCTCGTGGACGCGGCGTCGCGTGCGGGTGACCGGGGCAAACGACGTCAGGCCCTCAAGGACCTCGGCACCCTGTCCGGACAGAAGGGGCACTTCGCCATTGCCGAGCCGGCCCTCACCGAGGCACTCGCCTCGGCG
>JAKFYA010000059.1 GCA_021731095.1 Acidobacteriota bacterium
CACCGGCACGCTGGACCACAAGTGGGGCATTCTGGCTGGCAATACCGGCTATCTGGTACTGGACGGCGTCGAGGTGCCGGTCGAGAATCTGGTGGGACGCCCGGGTGAGGGATTCAAGATTGCGATGTTTGCCCTTGATCAGGGGCGCCTCAGCGTGGCCGCCGGCGCCACCGGTCTCGTCCGGGCCTGCCGTGATGCCAGTGCCGCCTATGCCCAGAACCGGACCGCATTTGGCGTCGAGATCGGGCAGCATCAGCTGGTCAAGCAGATGATTGCCCAGATGGAGTCGGACTATCAGGCGTCACGGCTGCTCTGGATGCGGGCCGGCTGGCTGAAGAATGACGGGAGGCGCAACACGCGGGAGAGCAGTCTGGCCAAGTGGTTCGCGACCACAGCCTCCGAACGGGCCGCGGGAAATGCCGTCGAGGTACATGGCGCCAACGGCTATTCCGACGATTATCCAGTCGGCCGGTTCTATCGGAACTGCAAAGGCGGGGTAATCTACGAAGGCACTCGTGAAATCCACACACTCATGCAGGCCGATTACGTGCTGGGCTACCGCGTTGACCGCCCGACCCGCTGCGACCTGCCTCCACATGGACGCGTATGAATTCTGATCTCTCTCTCGACTTTCTCCGGGTCGTCGAACAGGCGGCCATCGCATGCGCCCACACGATGGGCCAGGGCGACCGGCACAAATCCGACCAGGTCGCCGTGGAGGCGATGCGCAAGGAAATGGATACCGTCGAGATGGACGGCACCATCGTGATTGGCGAGGGCGAGCGCGACGAGGCGCCCATGCTCTATATCGGGGAAAAGGTCGGCCTGGCCAACCAGCCCGGCGCCACCCGCACCGACATGCCATCGGTGGACATTGCCGTCGACCCACTCGAAGGCACGAACCTCTGTGCGCTGGGCACGGCCAACGCCATTGCCGTTCTGGCAGCTTCGTCCAAGGGGGGCCTGCTGCACGCGCCTGATCTCTACATGGAGAAGCTGATCGTCGGACCGGCGGCCCGTGACGTGGTCGACATCGACGCGCCCGTCAAGGACAACCTGAAGGCCATTGCCAAGGCGCTGGGCCGGAGCGTGGAGGACCTGGTCGTCACGGTGCTCGATCGCCCGCGCCATGATCAGCTGATCGACGACATCCGCACCGCCGGCGCACGCATCCGCCTGATTGGCGATGGTGACCTCTCGGCCGGCATCAGCGCGGCCGTCCTCGGCAGTGGCGTGCATGCGGTGATGGGCAGTGGCGGTGCCCCGGAAGGCGTCATCACGGCGGCGGCGATGCGATGCCTGGGTGGCGAAATCTTCGCGCGCCTCGTGGTGAAGACCCCGCAGGACGAAGAGCGCTGCCGCACCATGGGCATCAGCGACTTCAAGCGGGTCTACCAGTCGAAGGATCTGGCCTCAGGCGAGCAGATCGTGTTTGCGGCCACCGGCGTCACCGACGGCACCCTGATGAAGGGCGTGCGGTTCTTTGGCGATGGCACCCGCACCACGTCGCTCATCATGCAGACCCATCCGCACCAGATCCGCTTCATCGACAGCATCCACGTCACGCCTCGCGACGGCAACGTCCGGGTCCGCTTCTAGATCTCCGCCGGTACGGTGCCGCGCGGTCGGGGCCTGACACAGGCCCGACCCGCGGCGCCTGTTCCCGCGATCAGAGCAGCCGGAACACCAGTCCGGCCACGACGGTTGGCGGCAAGGCGCCGACCAGCAGACCCAGCGGCGACACCGCCCCGCCAAAGAAGCGGCCGAGCAGGGCCAGCCCCGCAGGATTCGGCGCATTTGCAATCACGGTCAGTCCGCCTCCGACCAGTGCGCCCTGCACGACCGCCAGTCTCAGCACGGGCCCGAGGTCTGGCACCAGCGTCGCCAGGTAGGTGATGAGGGCGTTGTCATTGACGGCCGTCAGCGCTGCGGCCCCCAGGAAGAGCGCGCCATCGGGCAACCGGCTCAGCACCGGGGCGATCCACCATCCCTGCAGTCCGCCGTGTATCACCAGGCCAGCCAGGAAGAGGCCGACCAGGAGCGGGGTCTTCAGCTCCAGGCGTGACTGGTAGTGCGCGGTGGCGCGGGAGAAACCGAGAAAGAACAGGAATCCACCCAGGAAAAGCGCCGGGTAGTGCGCCGTGAAGACGGTCCAGCCCATGAATGCCAGATGCGCCGCCGTGAGCCATGCTGGCACAGGCAACAGGCCCGGACCTGCGCACTCCTCGGTGGGCACCTCAAGGTCAGGCAGCGGCGTTCGCCCGTTGAGCGCCAGCAGGTCCCGACGGAGCAGCAGGAAATAGCCGCCCGTCGACAGCAGAATGGCGACCATCGCGCGCCAGCCAAAGGTGGCGAGCATGAAGGCCAGGTCCCAGTTCCAGGGCCGGGCGACGATGAGGACGGGCGGTGCCGCGAACGGCGTGAGTGTCCCCCCAATCGAGATGTTGACGAAGAGCAGGCCCAGCGTGGCGTACTTCAGGCGGGCGGAAGGCTCCAGGTCGTAGAACTGCCGGGCGAGCAGCAGCGCGCAGATGGTCATGGCGGCCGGCTCGGTGATGACGGAGCCGAGCAGCGGCCCGACGATCAGAATACTGAGCCACCACGCCGAGACCGTGCCCCCGCCCAGGCTCGCGAGTGTCCGGAGCGCGGTCTCGGCGAATCCGATCACGGGACGGGTGGAGGCCAGGGCCATGATGACCACGACGAACAGCGGTTCGGTGTAGACCACGGTGTCGTTGACGTAGTGCGTGGCCACCGGCCAGCCGAACCAGGCGGTCGCTGCTGCCAGCAGGACGACCGCCCACAGCCCGAAGACGATTTCTACTTCTCCAAGGAAGTGCAGCAGCTCAGCGCCCATGTGTGGCGACGGCGCTCGCCCAGTGGCCACGGAGGAGGCGTCGTGGCGGTCCTGGAGGCGATGCGCCAGGGCCGCGATGCGCGCAGCCGCGAAGGTGTGCAGGATGGCCAGGGCGAAGATGCCGGTGGCGATCGCGTTGAACGGCTCGAGCTGGACGCGCTGGAGCAGTTCGGTGCCGAGCGTCTGATCGGCCGCGGACGGATAGGTCTCAAGCGCCCTGGGAAGTACAGGCGCGGCGATAGCGGGCTGAGTCATTGACGGGTGCGAAGGCTAGTGCCGTTGGCGGCTGTGCTGGGATGGCGGCCCGACCATCCGGAGACCTGCGATGACGCGTCATCGCACCCTTATACAACGCAGGGCCAGTATACGTCGGCCACGTCCCGGGTTATCGTATGGGGTGCGGCAGTCCGAGTCGTGACGTCTACTCCCATTTCATCCGAACGTGCGGTCCTGGTTGGCCTTGTCCTGGCACGCCAGCGGCGCCTCGATGCCGAAAGCTCGCTTGATGAGCTGGCCGGCCTCGCGGACGCGGCAGGCGCGACCGTGGTCGCCCGCATGCTGCAGGAACGCGTCGCCCCGGACCCGGGCACCTATCTGGGCAGTGGCAAGGTCACCGCGCTTGGTGCGATCGCGGCCGAGATGGACGCCAACGTGGTGATCGTCGACAGCGAGCTGACACCGGGACAGGTGCGGCAACTGGAAAAGACACTCGGGCTCAAGGTGATCGATCGCACCCAGCTCATCCTGGACATCTTTGCCCGCCGCGCCCGCACCCGTGAAGGCAAGTGGCAGGTCGAGCTGGCACAGCTGAAGTACATGCTGCCGCGACTGGCCGGCTCGTCCGAGGCCTTGTCGCGACTGGGGGGCGGCATCGGCACCCGAGGGCCTGGCGAAACCAAGCTGGAGACGGATCGCCGTCGCATTCGCGTGCGCATCCAGTCGATTCAGCATGAGATTGATCAGGTGCGCCAGCGGCGGTCGCAGTTGCGCGAGCGGCGGCAGAAGCAGTCCGTGCCGACGGTGGCACTGGTGGGCTATACCAACGCCGGCAAGACGACGCTGTTCAACCGGCTCACCGATGCGTCGGCGGTCGCGTCCGACGCCCTCTTCGTGACCCTGGACCCGCTGGTGCGGCAGGTGCGTCTGCCGGACGCACGCGAACTGCTGGTGTCAGATACGGTCGGCTTCATCGATCGGCTGCCGCATGCCCTGGTCGCAGCCTTCCGCGCCACCCTGGAGCAGGTGGCAGAGGCCGACCTGGCCCTGCACATCATCGATGCCTCCAACCCCGAGCGTGAGCGG
>JAKFYA010000364.1 GCA_021731095.1 Acidobacteriota bacterium
GCGCGGCCATCGCCGATGCGCACACCGTCATCTGGAATGGCCCGATGGGCGTGTTCGAGATAGCAGCCTTTGCCGTGGGCACGATGTCCGTGGCCCGCGCCGTGGCCGACGTGCAGGGCACCACCATCGTCGGTGGCGGCGACTCCATTGCGGCCGTACGCACGTCTGGCGTGGCGGACCGCATCACCCACATCTCCACCGGCGGTGGCGCCTCGCTGGAATTCCTGGGCGGCCGCACGCTTCCAGGCGTGGCCGTGCTTCCGGAGGCGTAACCGACATGGCGCGCCCCTTCATCGCCGGCAACTGGAAGATGTTCAAGTCCGTGGCGGACACCATCCGCTACGTGGCGGAATTCCGCGCACTGGTCGCGGACGTCCACGACGTCGACATCGTCATCGCACCGCCGTTCCTGGCGCTGCACAGCGCAGCCGAGGCTGCGCAGGGCAGCAACATCGGTGTGGCCGCGCAGACGCTGCACTGGGAGCGCGAAGGCGCCTTCACCGGTGAGGTCAGTGGCCCGATGGTACGGGAGGCCGGAGCCACCTTCGTCATCATCGGCCACTCGGAGCGCCGCACGCTGTTCGGCGAAACCGACGCCGCCGTGAATCGCAAGGTCATGGCAGCGATTGCAGCGACGCTCACGCCGATTGTGTGCGTGGGCGAGACCCTGGATCAGCGCGAACGCAACGAAACCTTCGAGGTGCTCGACCGCCAGCTCAAAACCGGCCTGGATGGCTTGACCGGCGAACAACTGGCGCAACTGGTGGTGGCCTACGAGCCTGTCTGGGCCATCGGCACCGGCAGGAACGCCACGCCTGCCCAGGCCGCCGAGGCCCACGGGCACCTCAGGACGCGTCTGCGCCAGTGGTTTGGTGCTCCCGCGGCCGATGCCTGCCGGCTCCTCTACGGGGGCAGCGTGAAGCCGGACAACATCGCAGAGTTGATCCGTCAGTCAGACGTGGATGGCGCCCTGGTCGGGGGCGCAAGCCTGGATCCGCGAAATTTTGCAGAGATCGTATACAGAAGCCGTCAGGCGACTGTATAATCACTTTCTTTGTTCAGGGTTCTGTAGCGATGCTTTATTACACAGCAGCAGCCATTTACGTCATTGTCTGCCTCGTGCTCGTGCTGGTGGTGCTTCTCCAGCAGGGCAAGGGCGGCGACATCGCCAATGCTTTTGGCGGTGGCGCCAGCCAGGCAGCCTTCGGCGCACGCAGCGGGGCCACCGTGCTCTCGCGTGCCACCACAATCTGCGCGGTGCTCTTCATGGTGGGCGCCGTCGTGCTCGGCGTGATGGGCCAGAGCGGTCCCGCCTCGGTCATCGGCGGTCGTAGCCCCATCGGTCAGACAGGCACTCCGGCGGTCCCGGCCACGGCTCCTGCCACGCCGGCCGCTACGACTCCGGCGGCGCCGGCGGCAGCAACACCCTCGACCCCGGCTGACGCGCCGAAGCAGTAGTACGTTAGCAAGACCGGGCCAGCACAAACGGCCCGCCTCCCTGCCTGCGGAAGTGGCGGAATTGGCAGACGCACCAGCTTGAGGGGCTCCGAACTCAAGCTCGGCAATACTGCGTTAAACCAATTGTAATTCAACTACTTACGCGGAATCACCACGTTTCAGCTAGTCAGGTCACTAGTCAACTTTCAGTGCCTCAGCCTGGGCTGACGTGGAACGCCTGCGCCTGCCGTTGGCCCCCTGGGAGCGAGTGCTTGAACTGGGGCTGATACTCACGGTCCGCCAATCGGCCTCTCATGGTGCACGTCAGCATAGGCACCACTGCGAACTACTCGGTGCTTGGCTTTGAGCACATCTCCACCCTCAAAAAGCGTGCTCAGAGGTCGCGGATTCTGGGCCGAGAGATGACTCCAACTGCCACAAAAGCACCGCCGGCACCGCGCTAGTTTTCACTGCGCCAACCGGGTGTAATATGCGGGCACTCTGCCCCATGGCACTTCCGCTCAAGACCCAAAACAGCCTCGGCCTCTACGGCCTTCTGGCAGCCAACATCGTGCTGTTTCACGGTGTGATTCAACACGATGCAGTGCTGTCAGGTGACTGGCTTGATGTCGTCAAACATGCAGGGCAGAGCATACCGGCTGGCCTCGGGGTGGCCTTCACCGGCCTACTGAACGCTCAATTGACCGCCGAGGCAAAGGCGCGAGTCGTCTTCCTGCGATGGCATGACCCCCTACCCGGGTCAGAGTCATTCACAAAGCACGGCCCGGCCGATCCGCGGGTAGACATGGTAGCCCTGGCTGCGGCTCACGGCCCGCTTCCGCAGTCGCCGAAGGACCAGAATTCACTCTGGTACAAGCTGTACAAGTTCGTCAGTTCCGATCCCTCGGTTACCCAAGTGCACCGGTCGTTCCTGTTCAGCCGAGACTATGCCTGCCTCAGCCTCATGGCGGGAGTGGTGTTGGGTACGGCGGCGTTCTTCTCAGGTGCGTCAGGGGCCACGGCAGGCTGGTACAGCGCCGTCTTGCTACTCCAATTCCTCTTCGCCCGACGTGCGGCAAGGACACATGGCGTGAGGTTCGTCACCACAGTCCTCGCGTTGAATGGCGCGAAGTGAAGCTCCCCGGAGATACGCGTGGCCGACTTCTTTGAAATTGACTTCTTGGACGTGGAAGCAGATAGGAGCGGCGACGCCATCACCCTTCGCTATGAAGTGGATGGCGCGACCTATGTTCATGTCGTTGACGGTGGCTTTCAGGACACAGGCAGCTCCGTCGTAGCCCACATCAAGAAGCACTACGGCGGCACCACTCACATCCACAACGTCGTCGCCACGCACCCAGACGGCGATCACGCTGGCGGACTCAGAACGGTCCTTGAAGAGTGCGATGTAGATGCCCTCTGGATGCTTCGGCCGTGGATCTACGCCGACGAACTGATCCTTCGGTTTCCGCGCTTCACTTCAGTAGACAACCTCAAGAAGCGACTGCGCGAGGTCTATCCGAACATCGCCGCACTGGAAGAGATCGCGGAAGCACAGGGCATTCCGATCTGCGCGCCATTTCAAGGTTCACGAATCGGTGCGTTCACAGTAATGACTCCGTCAAGACAGCGATATCTGGACCTTGTCGTCTCTTCAAAGAAGACCCCTGAGGGTGCGATAGCAGACCAGGAGAGAGCACTTAGTGCACTTTACGAAGCAATCGGAAGGGCTGTCGCCAAAGCTGCCAACTTCGTCAAGGCGGCATGGGGAGCAGAGGTGTTCTCAACAGAGAAGACTAGCGCCGAGAACGAAATGAGCGTGGTCCAATACGCTCTACTTTCGGGAAGGCGCATTCTCCTCACTGCCGACACCGGCTGCGACGGATTGAATGAGGCCGCAGACTACGCACCAACAGTCGGACTGGCACTTCCCGGCATCAACGACTTCCAGGTCCCTCATCACGGGTCCAGGAGAAACGTCTCCACTGCAGTGCTTGATCGTTGGCTTGGCGCGCGCTTGTCACAGAAGCTTGAGGCCCCTAAATTCTCCGCGATCATCAGTTCTGCGAAAAAGGACGAGGACCATCCGCGCAAGGCAGTTGTCAGAGCCATGATCCACCGCGGTGGTTCAGTGGCTACAACAGAAGGGAAGACCGTCTGCGCATCCCAAAACATCCACCGACCTGGATGGTCTAGCCTCACGCCGCTTGACTACCCGGATGAGCAGGAAGAGTAAGGCACCCACGATGCACGTCGTACTTCTTGTTACATCGGCGGCAGACGATCGGATCGCGAGCGATCCGATTAGCACTGCTATCGCATACTCTGACGACGTCGCGCACGTTGGACTTCATTGCCGGTGACTGGCTCCATCGCGGACAGCTTTGAGACGTCACCGTTCGTCTTCTGCCCTCAATGTGATCACGTTCATCCGGTCAGTTCTCCGGCCGACGACTACTTCGAAGAGCGTGGACCAAAATGCCCGTGCGGGGAAGTCGTTGACCTCTGGAAGGCCGTGGCTCACACCTTCTCAAATTGGCCCTCTCCATTTGCCTTGCAGCTCGTTGGCGCCAGACACCTCCTCATTTCTCAGTTCGCCATGTCGCCAGGCGTGCCGGTGACCCTAGATCTCAGCAAGCACGGCATTCCTGCTGATGGCCGAGTTCTCGGGGTCGCCTACACGCCGACCGGGCCGGGAG
>JAKFYA010000400.1 GCA_021731095.1 Acidobacteriota bacterium
GGTGCGCACCGTATCGGCCGCCATGACGACGACTTCCTTGAGCAGCCCGGTCCGGAATGCCATCGCTACTCTTTCCTCAGCGCTTCGATCGGATCCAGCCGCGCCGCGCGTGCTGCCGGATACAGACCAAAGAACAAGCCGACCAGCGCGGTGATGCCGATGCCAAGGGCCACCGACCAGGCCTCAACGGCGGCTGGCACCGGGGTGAACGACGAGATGGTCAGCGCGATCAGCGACCCGAGGATCGTGCCGACGATGCCGCCAAAGAGCGATAACACGACCGACTCGGTGAGCATCTGGGCCATGATGTCGGCGCGGCGCGCGCCGAGCGCCTTGCGCAGCCCAATCTCGCGCGTCCGCTCCGTCACGACCATCAGCATGATGTTCATGATGACAATGCCACCGACGACCAGCGAGAGCGCGACCACGCCCACCAGCACGGCAAAGATGCCGTTGGTGGCCTGATGATAGATATCCAGGATGGTGTCCGAGGTGAACAGCCCGAAGTTGTTCGGCTGTTTCGGCTTGAGCCCGCGCTGGCTGCGCAGCGCGACGGTCGCCGCGTCCATCGCTGCGGAAATCCGCGAGAGATCGCGCGGTTTCACTGTGAGGTTGAGCGATCGGCGCGCACCGAACATGGTCTGGAAACGCCCGAGCGGAATGATCGCGAACTCGTCCTGCGACTGTCCGAGCACGGTGCCCTTCTTGGCGCTCACTCCGACGACGCGAAAATGGACTCCGGCGATCTGGATGAGCTTGTCGATGGGGTCGATCGCTTCGCCAAAGAGGCGATCCGCCGTCTTCCAGCCGAGAACAACGACTGGGCGCGCGGTCTCGACCTCGGTCGGGCTCATCAGCCGACCCCGCTCAGCGTCGAAGGCCGAGAAGTTGACGTATTCAGGTGTGACGCCTCGCACGCGCGTGCTGTCGATGGAGCGGTCCCGATAGGTGACGCGTCCGTTGCTGGTAGATTCGGCCATCACGCCGGCAATGGTGTCAGGGTCGTAGCGCGCCAGCGTCCGGACCTCCACCATCGTCAGCCGGGGATTGGCGCGGACACGATCAAGTTCTTCGTCGCTGCGGGTGACCGGGAACTGTTGAATCCCGAAGGAGTCGGCCCCGGCCTGGTTGAGGATTGCCGAGGTGACTGATTGATTGAGTCCCTGGATCAACGAGACGACGGCAATGATCGAAGTCACCGCCACGATGTTGCCAAGTACCGTCATCAGCGAGCGGAGCTTTGAAGACCAGATGGCATCGAGCGCGATGCCTGCCGACTCCAGCAGCGTGTAGAGTGACTTCACGCGACTATTTCTTCGGCGTCTCGATGATTACCGGATCGCCGTCGATCATCCCGCGCACTGAGTTGTAGGGTCCGGTGATGACCTGGTCGTCGGCCTTGAGCCCGCTCAGGATCTCGAAGTACTTGTCTCCTGAGATCCCCAGCTTGATGGTCACGAACTCCGCCAGGTTGTTACGGACGACAAAGACGCCTTCTACCTCTTTGCGGGTCTCACCAGGCTTCAGTTCAACGGGCGCGACGGGCGTCGTGGTTGTGACTCCGGCTCGGCGCTTGGGATCGCGCGCCGGCTTCACCACTTGTCCGTTCGCGTCGTAGGTCAGCTCGCGCACGGCCACCGCCGGAATGGGCACCGCCGTGACCGCCTTGCGAGTCGCCGTGGTGATGTCCGCCGTGCAGGTGAAGCCTGGGCGAACGTCCGGGATCTGTTCATCCAATACGACAACCACCTTGAAGTTGGTGGCCTGGTTGGTGGCCGTGCCGGCCGTCTGAATCGGACTGTTGCCAATTTCGGACACATGGCCCTTGAAGGAGCGGTCGGGCAGTGCGTCGATCGTGATCTTCGCCTGCTGACCAAGCACCACGTTCGGGATGTTGGTCTCATCCACCTCGACCTCAGCCTGAATCACCGACATGTCGGCCAGGGTGAGGAGCACCGTCCCAGCGTTGTTCATCGTGCCGATGACGGCGGTTTCCCCTTCCTGGATGTTCCGGCGGGTGACGATGCCGTCGATGGGGGATTCGAGGCGCACTTTGCTCAGGTCGTAACGTGCACTTTCGAGAGTGGCACGTTCCTGGTTGATGCGCGCTGCCTGCGATGTGACTTGCTTCTCGCGTTCGCGAAGCGCCGACTCAGAGACGCGCACATCGTTCTCGGCCTTGTCGAGCGCTTCCCGCGTCGTCAGCTGTTGGTTCCAGAGGTCGCGCTGGCGGTCGAGGGTTCGCTGCGACTGTTCCAGCTGGACACGAGCCGTCTCGATCGACTGCCGTACTTGGTCGAGCGAGCCTTGCGCCGCTGCCAGCGACGCGGTGCCGCTGTCGACGCGAGTGCGCAGCGACTTGGGGTCGATCTGCAGGAGAAACTGACCCATCTTGACGCGGTCGCCTTCGTTGACGGCCAGATTGACGACGCGTCCCGGCGTGTCGGCGCTGATGTTGACGAGCCGCTTTGGCTGAATCTTGCCCGAGGCCGAGACGATCGCCTCGAGGTCGCGAGTCCTGATGGTCTCGACCGTGACCTTGATACCCCTCTCCCTCTTGTAATAGAGGTTGGCGGCCACCAGGGCCCCGCCAAGTGCCAGCACGCCCAGCACAATCAGGATGTTCTTGCCCTTCATTTACGCTCCAGAACGGGCGGCTTTGATGCCGGTGAGGATGAGGACGATGACGAAGGCCGTGGCCAACAGGCTCCAGCCGATCGGTGAGGTACGTCGTTTGTATAGCACTCCCAGACCGATGGAGATGCTGATCAGCGACCAGATCTGGAAGAGGTCCACTGCGCCGAGGAACATGCCTAGAAACGAGCCGCTGTCGATCATCGGTAGCAGCGTGCCGACGCTCGCGGGATTGCTCATGAACTCGCGTGCGTAGTTCAGTGGTGTCACAAACAGCTGCTGCAGGGCACCGATGACACCGGAGTGGGCGACGATCGCGAACACTTGCTTGAACGTGGCATCGCCACCCAGGATGGCGTTGAACACACCGACGAAGAGGCCCGCGAGGGCCGCCATGACGATCGGAACGGCGACCAGCGTGCCGAGTGCTGCAATCGGAGCGGCATAGGGTCTCATTCGCTCCAGTCCCTCGATCATCTGGGGCGTGGGCTGGCGGCCATACGCCTCGCTTTGGGTGAGGGCCTGGTCCATCCAGGCGCGCTGGCCCACTTCGGTGCGTAGAAATGTGTAGTTGGCGGCGGCAATGATGGAAAGGACCACAGCCAGGATCGCCAAAGGACGCGGCCGGAGGGAGACGTCTGCGTAGGTCTCACGCGGCGAAAACAGGATTCCCACGACCCGAGCCAACAGACCCTTCGGTGTGGGGGCATCCGGAGTTGCAGTGTGCATCAGAAGGTCCTGTGACGCTAAGGCACGAAGCCAGTGCGATATACGGGCAGCCGAAGGGCGAAGTTCAACAGTTTAGGGTATTTCAAAGACCCGCTCTTACCGATAACGACAAATATGCGGATATGTGCAATCTCCAGAGTCGCGCTCGTGGCGGTCTTCTGGTGCTACGCCCTCCCGGCCAGCGCCCAGTTGTTTGAAAGCATCGGCACGCGCGCGCAAGGCATGGGTGGTGCGTTTGTGGGGGTCGCAGACGATGCCACGGCGAGTTGGTGGAACCCGGCCGGACTGGCCACCGGTTCCTATTTCAATGTGGTCATTGAGAAGGGGGCATTGACCCAGCCATCAACCCCAGGGGCCCTCGATCTGGCACAGCGAACCGGTGGGACCGGCTTTGCGGCCGCGTTTCCGGCACTGGGTCTCAGTTCCTACCGGCTGCAGGTCGTTGACGTCAGGCCGATTAGTCCTGCAGACAGCAGTGTCGGAGGTCGACAACAGCAGGCGGAGGGGCGCCGCATACGCCGGCTCTCCCTATCGCTGTTTGGCGCCACGGTGGGGCAGTCAATTGGCGACCACCTGGTCATTGGCTCGACGTTGAAGGTCGTCCGCGGCAACGTGGCGTCTGCCGACATCGATGTCACCGGGGACGGGCTCGATCGAGCATCTGACCTTGAGGGCGAGAGCCAGACGCACGGCGATCTCGATGTGGGTGCGATGGCGCGGTTCGGAATGGTGAAGCTTGGTGTCACGGTGCGAAATCTGACTCGGCCGAGCTT
>JAKFYA010000338.1 GCA_021731095.1 Acidobacteriota bacterium
CGCGTCGTCAGGTGGCGGCGCTGCTGCCGGGCAGAAGCTGTCGCCGGCGGCGCTGGCCTGGCTGAGCGATCCGAACGGCGCCTATACCGCCGAGGTGAAGAGCGCGCTGATCGACGCCATGCTGGAGCACAGCACGGCGCTGGGCATCGCCGCAGGCGAGTACCTGACCGTCGCCGCGCGAGACAACGAGCGGCCGAGCCGCGTGGACGCGTCGAGTGGCGACGATGTGAGCAGCATCGTCCTCCGGATCAAGGGCAGCGACCTGCAGGCACTGGTCAGCGGGCGGCTGACGATGGACGAGGCCCGGCGCCGCGTGGAAGTGCGGGAGTACTGAGGGGAATCGCCTCACCGCAGGAACCGGACGATCGAACCGGTGTCTAATACCGTCATGCGACGAATGTGCGTGGCGCTGGTGCTGGCGCTGGCGGCGGCCGGGTGCGGTGCCCAGGTTGAAGTGGAGAAGGTGCTCCAGGTCGTGGAGGTCCGGACTGGCTGGTTTGATGCCGGCATCCAGCCGGACGGCCAGAACAAGCTGGTGCCCAGCATCTCCCTGAAGCTCAAGAACGTCTCGAACGCCCCCATCTCGAGCGTTCAGGTGATGGCGGTGTTTCGCCGCGTCAACGAAGCCGAGGTTCTCGACACCCATTACATCCGTGCGATCGGCACCGAGCCGCTGGCACCTGGGGCGAGTACCAAGGACATCGTGCTGCGAGCCACCTTTGGTTTCACGAGTCCCTATCCCCGCCTCCAGATTCTTCGGCATCCCGGCTTCATCGACGCCAACGTGAAGGTGTTTGGCAAGCACGGGTCCCGGACCTTCGTCGAGATGCGGGAATCGAAGATTGACCGGACGCTGCTGACCCGTTAGGCTCGCGCGGTGTCCACGCCTCCCGAGTCTCCAGACGCCGTCCCGCCGGGGGAGGCACGCCTCGAACGGCGGCTTGGACCGTTCGACGCGGCCGCCATCATCGTCTCCAACGTCATTGGGGGAGGCATTCTCTTCACGCCGCCCCAGGTAGCCGCGCTCGTCCCCAACGCCTTCTGGTTTCTGATGACCTGGGTGGCTGGCGGTGCGTTGGCCTTTGCCGGCGCCATGGCCTACGCCGAGTTGGCCGCGCTTCGTCCACGCGCCGGGGGCGAGTACGTCTACCTGCGGCAGGCCTTTGGCCGGATGGCGGCCTTCCTGACCGGGTGGACCTCGTTCGTGGCGGGCTTCACCGGCGCCATGGCGACGAGTGCGGTGGTCTTCGCGTTCTATCTGGGCCGGTTCATTCCCGCTGCCGGCAGCGGGACGCCCTTTCTCTCCGTGCCGCTCCTGCCGGGCCTGCTCACGCTCACCTTCTCACCCCAGTCGGTCGTGGCCATTACGCTGATCTTCGGGATGGCGTGGGTGCATCGCCGTGGTGTGGGGCCTGGCCGCGTCGTCGGCAACGTGCTGGCGTCGCTGAAGGTGGCGGCGCTGGTGGCCTTTGTGGCGCTGGGCTTTGCCGTCGGCGCCGGTGATACCAGCCACTTCGCGCAACCAGGCCCCGTGTTGCCCCAGAACTGGTTCCTCGCGCTGATTCCGGTGATGTTCACCTATTCAGGCTGGAACGCGGCCTCCTATGTGGCCGAGGAGATCAGGGATGCCGGACGGAATGCGCCACGCGCCCTCGCCCTCGGAACGGCCGGCGTGATTGCCATCTACCTGGCCATCAACGCGCTCTATCTGTATGTGATGCCGGTGGACCAGTTGGCCGCGGTTCGGTCGAACGTGCTGGACCTGGTGGCGGAGGGCCTGCTCGGGGCCTCGGCTGGCAACATCATGGGCGTGGTTGCCCTGATCAGCCTTTCGGCCAGCATCTCCGCCATGACCTTTGCCGGCCCGCGCGTCTACTATGCGATGGCGCGCGACGGTGTGTTCCTGCCGGCCGCGGGACAGGTGCATCCACGTTTCCGGACCCCCAGCGTCGCCATCCTCGCTCAGGCCAGCTGGGCCTCGCTCCTGGTGCTGTCCGCCAAGGCCGACGTGCTGGTGAACTACACCGGCTTCTCGATTGTCCTGTTCTCCGGCGTCGCTGTGCTGGCTCTCTTCGTGCTGCGCAGGCGCGACCCCGCTGCGCCGCGGCCGTTCAGGGCGTGGGGCTACCCGTGGTCTCCCGGGTTGTACCTGGTGGCGAGTGTCTTCATCCTGGCCAACGGCGTACGCCAGAGTCCCGGACCCACACTGGCCGGAGTGGCCGTGATCCTGGCAGGGATTCCGTTGTGCCTCTGGTTTACCAGGCGTCCCGCTGCGTCCGCTCCAGTGTCGCCCGATAGGTGAGCTTCCTGCCCGACTGGATCCGGACGTCCACGACGAGCGGGTCATAGCCGGGCGCGACCACTTCCACGCGATAGCCACCCTCCTCCAGTTCCAGTGACTGGAACGCGCCATCGAAGTCGTCGAGCATCCCGGCAAAGTAGCCGTCGACGAACACCTGTGCGTCACTCGGTCCGTTGATATCCAGGCGCACGGCGCCCAGGCGCTCGATCGGCAGGACTGTGGGGTAGCCGTAGCCGGGCCCGCGGTAGTACCCCCCGTAGGGGCGCCAGGGATACCCGTCGTTGTAGAAAAAGCCGAGGCCCAGGCCCGCGGCATACGGCGGAAATGACGGGCTCCACGAGAACGGGCGTGTCTGGTACAGACGCCCTCCTGGTCCGCGGCCATCGCGGCGGACACCATGTCCATCGCCGTCCCGCCGGTTGTCTCGCCGATCGGCCTGACGGTCGTCGTGCCGGTCGTCGCGCCGGTCGTCCCGATGCGCCCGAGCGTCCCGTTCCGGGGCTCGATCCTGGCCGCGCGCCGGGCCTGCCTCGCGACCACGCTGCGTGTCACGCTCGGGCCGCTCATCCCGGCGGTTGCGGTCCGTGCGGCGGTTGTCCTGCCCCGCCCCTCCGGACCGGTTGTCCTGCGCGCCGGCCCGTTCTGTCGGTCGCGTGTCTGCGCCGCCTGGCTGAGACGGTGGCGGAAGCGTCCGTTCACCCGGGGTGTCCGGACGCTCGTGTGCTCCGCGCGTCTCAGGCGGGGGACGGCGCTGGCCGCGCTGTGCCGTGGCCGGTGCTGACAGGGTCAGGATGAGCAGGGCCGCCGTGCCGGCGCCCACGACGCCTCGGGAGGACAGAAGTCTGGTCATGATCGCTCTCTTTGCAACGGGCCTGCCAGCGGGAGCATGGACCTTGGTGCCGTGAAGGCGGCATACTGCCAGAGGCATGCACGCAACCACCATTCTTGCCGTCCGCCACGGAGGTCGCACTGTCCTGGCCAGCGACGGCCAGGTCACCCTCGGCGCGACTGTCATGAAGCAGACGGCCCGCAAGGTCCGGCGGATGTACAACGATACGATCCTCGCCGGGTTTGCGGGGTCGGCGGCCGATTCCTTTGCCCTGTTCTCCCGCTTCGAAGCGAAGCTGGACCAGTATCGGGGCAATCTGGAGCGGTCGGCTGTGGAACTGGCCAAAGACTGGCGGTCCGATCGCGCCCTGCGCCGCCTGGAGGCCATGCTCATCGTGGCCGACCGGCAATCAACCTTCCTGTTGTCGGGCACGGGCGATCTGATCGAGCCCGATGATGGCATCGTGGCGGTCGGCTCGGGCGGACCCTACGCGCTGGCGGCTGCTCGTGCGCTGGCAACGCATAGCAGCCTGGATGCCAGAGCCATCGTGGACGCGGCGATGGGCATTGCCGCTGACATCTGCATCTACACCAACCATCACCTGACCATCGAAGAGCTGGCCTGATCCGTCCTCATCATGCCGATTCATCTGCCAGAACGCACTTCCTCCGCCGTCGGCTCGCTGACGCCCCGGGAGATTGTCGCGGAACTCGACAAGCACGTCGTCGGACAGGCGAAGGCCAAGCGCGCCGTGGCCATTGCCCTGCGTGATCGCCTCCGCCGCCAGCGACTGCCGGCGGACATCGCGAGTGAGGTGACGCCCAAGAACATCCTGATGATTGGCCCGACCGGTGTCGGCAAGACCGAGATTGCGCGGCGCCTGGCGCGCCTGGTCCAGTCGCCCTTCATCAAGGTGGAAGCGTCGAAATTCACTGAAGTCGGCTATGTTGGCCGGGATGTCGAATCGATGGTGCGTGATCTGGTCGAGATCGCCGTCGAGA
>JAKFYA010000148.1 GCA_021731095.1 Acidobacteriota bacterium
GTCGGCACCGGCTACTTCGATCTGGTGTCCGAGACCGTGACGGGCGGCGCGTCCTCGACGCTCGCGCTCAAGGAATCGACCGAAGCGCACCAGTTCTAGTTCTGCGGCGGCGCCTCTCGCCGCTCCGGAAGACGGGCCGGGACCTTCGGGTTCCGGCCCGTTTCTCTGTACGCCCGTCTGGCCTGTGCGCTGACGGATATCATGACGGCTATATGGCAGCACTCCTCGCCGCTCTCGCTGGACGCACGGTCGTGGTCACGGGGGCCTCACGCGGCCTCGGCGCCGACATGGCCTGCGCGTTTGCCGACGCCGGCTGCCAGGTGGTCCTCACGGGGCGCAATCGCGCACGACTGCAGCCCACGCTGGACGCCATTACCCGTTCCGGCGGCTTGGCACTGGCTGTCGAGGCCGACGTCACCCGGCCGGACCACGCACGGGCGACCATCGACACGACCCTCGCCCACTTCGGGCACCTGGACGTGCTGGTCAACAATGCCGGCATCGCCTGGGGGGCGCCATCGAGCGAGATGCCTCCTGAACGCTGGCACGAGGTCTTCGCCGTCAACGCCACCGGCACGTTTCTGATGGCGCAGGCCGCCGCCCGGGCCATGATTCCGGCCGGGGGGGGTGCCATCGTCAACATCGCGTCAGTGGCCGGGTTGGCCTCCAGTCCACCGGAGGTGACCGAGGCCGCCGGCTACGCCGCAAGCAAGGGGGCCGTCATCACCCTGACCCGCGAACTGGCGGTGCAGTGGGCCCGACACGGAATCCGCGTGAATGCCGTGGCGCCAGGCTTCTTCGACACGCGCCTGTCGGATGGCGTACTCGCCGGCGCCCGTGCACGGATCGAGGCACTCACGGCTCTGGGACGTATCGGTCTGGGGGGCGAACTGAATGGCCCGGTCCTCTTCCTCGCCTCTGAAGCCGCGCGCTACATCACCGGCCATGTGCTGGTTGTCGATGGGGGCATGCTGGCCCTGTAGGCGGGCGAGAAAGGAGACTTGATCCCGCCACCGGGCCGTCGGATGATTGCCGGATGATCCGACACCTCACCGCATTGATCGCGCTGCTCACGCTGGCGACACCCACCATGGCCCGGGCCCAGGTCACGCTGACCCCAGGAGCCACCGTGGTCTACGGGCACCATCACATCAACCCCACGGACCCTGCCGCTCATCGGAAGTTCTGGGTGGACACGCTCGGCGGCACCGCATCGAAGATCGGCCCGCGTGAGGTCATCCAGTTTCCCGGGGTCGTCCTCATCCTGACGACCAACAAGCCAACCGGCGGCACCAAGACCAGTTCGGTCAATCACATCGGGTTTGGGGTGCAGAACCTGCGCGCCATGGTGGACCGGATGCAGGCGGCTGGCTACCCCATCGTCACGCGTGCCGAACTGCCGCCCATCTATG
The DNA here is from genome assembly GCA_021731095.1 of Acidobacteriota bacterium. GTDB lineage: Bacteria > Acidobacteriota > Vicinamibacteria > Vicinamibacterales > UBA2999 > JAKFYA01. The sequence continues at coordinate 1,413 of JAKFYA010000148.1, forward strand.
CGACGGGCGAGAAGGACGGCATCGCGCCCATCCCGGACCAGAACACGTCAGTCGCCTTCGTGATGGGGCCGGACGACACCAAAGTCGAGCTGGTCGAAGTGAAGGCGCAGAGCGCACCGGTCACGATGCATCACGTGCACTTCGCCACCCCGCAGGTGCCGGAGATGACCGCATGGTATGCGAAGACCTTCGGCCTCGTGGCTGGCAAGCGGGGCGCCTTCGACAACATCAAGCTGCCGGCCGATGCCCACCTCACCTTCTCGCCCTCGCCCGCGCCGGTCGTGCCGACCAAGGGCCGCGTGCTGGATCACATTGGCTTCGAAGTGCGGGGGCTGGACGCGTTCGCGAAGACGCTCGAGGCGGCCGGTCTCACGCTGACGGTGCCCTATCGCCAGTTGCCTGACGGGCTGAAGATTGCGTTCTTTGTGGACCCGTGGGGAACGTATGTGGAACTGACAGAAGGCCTGGCGAAGGCTCAGTAGGCGGGAGCGACGGGCGGGCTGGCGCAATGCCGGCCCGCCACGGCGCCGGCTCGTCAGTTGGCGCGGTCGAGATGGAAAGCCGCGTGGATGGCGCTCACGGCCGTGGCCGCATCCGCTTCCTTCACGACGAGCGAGATGTTCCGCTCGGACGACCCCTGGGAAATGGCAATCACGCTGATCCCGTGCTCTGCCAGGGCACCGAAGACGGCGCTGGCAATGCCGGGCGTGCCGCGCATGCGGTCGCCAATGGCCGCCACAATCGCCACTTCCTGCTCGCCGGAAATGTCCTCGATGTGCCCGCGATGCAGCTCGATCTCGAGCGCGGTCCGCAGAGCCTTGATCACCGCCGGCGCCTCGGTCTGATTGATGACAAAGCAGATATTGTTCTCGGACGACGCCTGCGAAATCATCAGCACGTTGGCCTGCTGGGAGGCGACCACATCGAACGCTTTCGCCACGATGTTCGGGATGCCCTGCATGCCGGTGCCGCTGATGGCCACCAGCGTGACGTTCCGGATGGAGGTGACCGCCTTGACGCCATTGACGGCCGGGTCCCCCTCCACCGACACGCGGGTGCCCGGATGCGAGGGATTGAAGCTGTTGAGAATCCTGACCGGGATGCGCTTTCTGAAGGCCGGCAGGATGGTCTTGTAGTGCAGCACCTTGGCGCCGTAGTACGCCAGTTCCGAGGCCTCACTGTAGGAGATCTCCTTCAGCGTGCGTGCCTCAGGCACTTCCTGTGGATTGGCCGTCATCACCCCGTCAACGTCGGTCCAGATCCAGACCTCGTCGGCATCCAGCGCCGCCCCCACGATGGACGCAGAGTAGTCAGACCCACCCCGGCCCAGCGTCGTGACCACGCCTTCGGCCGTCGCCCCGATGAAACCGGTCACCACCGGAATCTCGCCGCGGTCGAGCAGCGGACGCAGGACAGCTTCGGCCTTGACCTGGGTCTCGTCGGCAAGCGGCTCGGCGCCACCGAACTGGTCGGTCGTGACGATCACCTCGCTGGCCTCAATCGCGGTGGAGGCCCGACCCTGGGCGGCAATGGCGGCAGCCAGGAGCGGCGCGGCCAGCACTTCGCCCATGCCAGAAATGGCATCGAGCACGCGCGGCGTCAAATCGCGCACCATCGACAGCCCGAAGCACAGCTTGTCGAACCGGTCCAGCCGCTGTCCGATGGCCTCCAGCACGGCGGCGTGGCGCACCGGGTCTGACCCGATGAGCGCATCGGCCACGGCCTTGTGCCGGTCGAAGAGCTGCTGACGGACGGTGGGATCGAACGCCCCCGCGGCAGCCCTGTGGGCTGAATCGATGAGCAGGTTGGTCACCTTGCTCATGGCCGAGGTGACCACGACGACCTGGTGCCCCTGCTCCGCACTGCGGATGGCCAGCTGGGCAGCCTGGGAGATACGTTCGGCGGACCCTACCGAGGTGCCGCCGAATTTCATGACGATGAGCATCGAATGACCTTTGTGACTCAAGCGAGCGGTGCCGGAAGCTTTGATTCTCCCATCAAATAGGCATCGACGCCACGGGCGGCACTGCGGCCCTCGGCAATCGCCCAGACGATGAGCGACTGTCCGCGTTGCATGTCACCGGCCACGAACACCCCAGGAAGGCTGGTCATCCAGCGCTCGTCGCGCCAGACGTTCCCACGCTCGGTCAGCTTCACATCCTGCTCTGACAGCAGCGGTCCGCGCTCGGGCCCCACAAAGCCCATTGCGAGCAGGACCAGGTCGGCCGGCATCGTGAAGGCCGAGCCTGGCACCGGCACGAACTCGGTCCGGCCCTCCTTCTGCACCATCTCCACCTGAACCGCCTCCAGGCCCGTGACCTGTCCATCGGCATTGCCGACAAAGCGCTGGGTCGAGACCGAGTAGAGGCGCTCTCCACCCTCTTCATGCGCGGACGACACACGGAAAATGTTGGGCCACTGCGGCCAGGGGTTGCCTGCCGCACGGGTGGCAGGCGGCTGGGGCAGCAGCTCGAACTGATGCACCGACGCTGCGCCGTGCCGGAGCGATGTTCCGAGGCAGTCGGCCCCGGTGTCGCCACCACCGATGATGATGACGTGCTTGCCTGCGGCCGAGATGAAGCCTGACTCGGGAATGGCGTCTCCCTCGCAGCGCTTGTTCTGCAGCGTCAGGAACTCCATGGCGAAGTGGACACCCGACAGCTCGCGACCGGGAATGGGCAGGTTGCGGGGCGCCCCGGCGCCGCCAGCCAG
>JAKFYA010000341.1 GCA_021731095.1 Acidobacteriota bacterium
GGACGGCGGTCTGCACGGTCATGTGCAGGCTGCCCATGATGCGCGCGCCGGCAAGCGGCTTGGACTTGCCGTAGCGCTCGCGCAGGGCCATCAGCCCGGGCATCTCATGCTCCGCGAGGCGAAGTTCCTTCCGGCCCCATTCCGCCAGGCTCAGGTCCGCCACCTTGTAGCCCGGGCGGCCGGCCTTGGCCGACGCCTCGAACGCATGCACCTGTTCTGCTACTGCCATCTCACTCTCCTTGATGATTAACGCTTGGTCGCAACGGCGGCGAAGAGCGAGGGGCCCTTCGCCTCTGGATCCACGGGCAGGGGACGGACGCGTGCGCGCTCGAAGCCTGCCCCGTTCAGCACCTTCACCATCTGCGGCTCGGAAAAGCCGAGCCAGACATGGCCCATGTGCTGCTGATACTCCTCGCGGTCGTGCGGCAGCATGTCCACCACCAGCACGCGCCCGCCGGGCTTGACCACCCGCGCCACCTCGGCCAGCGCCCGCACGGGGTCTGGCACGTGATGCAGCACGAGCGACAGCACGGCCGCGTCGAGCGTGTCGTCGTCAATCGGCAGGGCTTCAATCTCGCCCTGGCGCAGTTCGACCGGCAGGGTCGGCTCCAGCCGGCGCTGGGCCGCCTCCAGCATGTCGAGGGAGGCATCCACCGCAATCACCTGGCGCACGAAGGGCGCGATGGCCTGCGCCAGCGTGCCGGTGCCACACCCGAGGTCGCCCACGACCATGTCCGGGTCGACCAGGCCCAGCATTGCCCACAGGTGGAAGCTCTCGCCGAACAGCCCCTCGCGCAGGTGGTCCCACTCGCCCGCCGCCCCCGCAAAGAACGCACGCGAGGTGGCACGTCGCCGCGCGAGCACGCCGCCCAGGCGCCGCCGGTCTTCCTCGGCGGCGGTGGTAGAGGCGTACTGGTCGCGGACGAGCGCCCACAACTGGCGGGCCGGCAGGTCCAGGTCGTCAACCGCGAGGCTGTAATAGCGGCTCGTGCCGTCGCGACGGGACGCCACCCAACCGTCATCGCCCAGCGTTTTCAGATGCCGACTGACGCTGGACTGCGGCATCTGCAGCACGGCGCACATCTCCGACACCGTCAGCTCGTGCTGCTCGACGATGAGGAGGGCCCGGCAGCGAACCGGGTCCGAGACGGCGGCCATGTGGCCAAGGATCGGGACAGCCTGTGACATTAATCCGTATATCCGGATATTGAGAGTATCACAGGACCAACGGCCCGCCACCGGGCAATTCTCCTTGGCTCAGGCCGTCCAGTTGGCTACTATCGCCGGGGTATTCACCCCACCCCTCAGGAGCCCCATGCACCCACGCGCCCGCATTGCCGACCTTCACGTTGTTGAACACCACGGTGGCCTGCTCATCCACGACAGCCGGCTGAGCCAGGAGCACGAACTCCACCCGCTCACCGCTCTGGTCTGGAAGCATGCGGATGGCGAAACGAGCGTGGCGGCCCTGACGGCCCAGGCGCAGGCCCAGTTCGGTCCCGGCATCGACACGGAACAGGTGTGGGCGGCGCTCGACAGCCTGTCGCACGCCAACCTGCTTGAAACCCGCCTGGCCCCGCCGGCGGGCACCCAGCGGGTTGGCCGCCGCACCCTCCTCCGGCACGTGGCCACCGGTTCGGTGGCCGCGGCGGCTCTCGGCTCTTTTGTGGTGACCTCGGCTGAAGCCGCGTCACCTGCCGAGCAGGTCAAGAAGCTCTCGGCCGAACAGAACCAGAAGGCCGGGGCGCTGGCCCAGGAGCAGGCGCAGAAGCTCGCGGCCCGCAACGAGGAGTCGCGCGCCAAACAGTCGATGGAGCGCGAGAACAAGCAGGATGCTGCGCGCGAAGAGCACGTCAAGGTCTCGATGGAGCACGATTCCAAATCCAATTCAAACCGGGAAGTCGAAACCAAGAACAGCTTCGGCGGCAATTCGCTTGACCTCGGCGACGGCTGGACCAGCTACGGCCGGGGCTATCAGCCCGCCGCCTTCACGCGCGCAGGTGACCTGGTGGTCCTGGGTGGTCTCATCGGCGGAGACCTCTCTGCCGGGCAGGTGCTGGCGTTCCTACCGGAGGGACAGCGTCCGGTGGCCGGGCACATCTTCCTGACCTACGCACGGGTGAATGGACGCGAAGGGGTGGCCCGGGTGGAAGTGCAGCCAGACGGACAGGTGGTCCTGGTCGGACAGTCGGCGTCAGGCCTGGTGCTGAGCCTGTCAGGTGTCAGCTTCCGGGTCCACGAGGTGGCGCGGCGCGTCATGACCGCACCGGGCATGCAGGAAGAGCGCATCAAACTCTCGGCCGAAGAGCACGTCAAGAGTTCGGCTGTCGAGCAGGATCAGAAACAGTCCTCGATCGAGAGCGCGCGCAAGATCAACGCCGAGCAGGACTCCAAGCTCCAGATGGCGGAACGAAACGCCAAGGTTGACGCCGAGCAGGACGTGAAACTGCGCAACCAGGAGGAGACCGAGAAGATCCGCAACCAGGAAGATACGGAAAAGATCCGCAACCAGGAGCAGGCAGACAAAGCCAGGGCCGCGGAAGAGAATCAGAAGCTTTCTGTGGCCGAAGAGCACGCAAAAGCGCAGTAGGGGCTCCAGCCCTTTCGTCTTCCGGGTGGCTCAACGCGTGGACGCGTTGAGCCGCTCGGACTTTCCGACGAGATACTCCAGCATCGCCCCGGCCACATCCGTCCCCACCACCTCCTGCGGCGTGGCAAAGTAGCACGGAAAATTCGACTCCAGCAGGTAGAGCCGCCCGCTCGGGTGGGCCAGGATATCGACGCCGCCGAATTCGTAGTGCAGGGCCTGCACGGCCCTGACGGCCAGGTCCTCGAGTTCCGTTCCTGGCGCCTGGAGGAAGTCCTCCGGGTTCGTGTCGGCGTAGGTTCGGAAGTCGTTGTGGTCGACGCGGTTCCGGTAGGCGGCCACCACCCGCTCCCCCACGACAATCAGCCGCCAGTGGGTGGCTCCGTCGATGTACGCGCAGAGCAGCGGCGACTTCCCTTCCACCGACGTGAAATCCAGGACGGAATAGAGCGACGCCGGTGAATCGACGCGCATCACCCCCATGCCGCGTGAATAGCCCATCAGCTTCACCACGACGGGATACCCACCCAACTGCGCCACCTGCTCGTCCAGTCGGTGCCTGGCCGTGCTGTGGACATAGAACGTGCGGGGAATGGGCAATCCAGCCCGCTGGAACAGGAGCGGCGAGGTGGACGGGTTGAAGAAAATGCCGTCATCCCCACGATAGAACGTGGCCACGGCCGGGTCGTACAGGAACTGCTCAACCCGGCTGGCCGTGAGTGAGATCGCCGGGCGATACAGCAGATCTCCTGGCCCGAGCTGCCGTTCGTCTGACCAGTCGAACATGCGCGGGTCCACATGCACGTACTCGATGTCGCGGGCGCGACAGGCCTGTCGCAGGAAGCGCGTCGTCGGTTCCGGCACACCATCGTCAATACAGTGAAAGCGCATCTCAGTCGGCGACCCAGCCTGGCGTGGCCGGCGGGCGGGTCCGCGCAGCCTCGAGTGGTGCATAGATGAAAGCGGTGATCGTGGCCTTCTGTCCGGATAACACCGGTGCCCCCTCGTGAAAGGAGGCCTGGTCCATCGCGCCATTCGGATAGTAGTTGAACCAGCTCACGAGGCGTCCGGCTCGTGGTCGCACACTCACGGGAGCCGGCCAGGCCCGGGGGAACATGGTGTCGCCCCCATCCTCGCAGTCCATCAGGTGCATGAGCGCGGTGACCACCAGGTGGGAGCCGGCAATCTCGTAACAGTCCAGGTGCGGCGGATGCGCCTCGCCGCTCTCGTACAGGCGAAACCGGACCGTGCTGCCATGCGCATTGGCGACGCCCATCGTCTCTGTCACGCGTCCACGGATGGCTTCCAGCACGGGGTCGCCATCCACAGGCAACTCGCACGAACGCCCGCTCTGGTCATGCTTCACATGGACACCCTTCGCCTCGAGCCCCTGGGTGTCGCATGCGACAGACAGGACATGTGCCATCTCGTCCGGCGCAAGGAAGCCATCCGCCACATACAGCCGAGGGGTCTGCGAGACCGCGACCAGTGTCACACCTGCCGACACCTCAGAGCCCAAGTTCGCGCTCG
>JAKFYA010000095.1 GCA_021731095.1 Acidobacteriota bacterium
CATTGACGGGAGGCACTTCAACCGGAGCCCTGTGTCTGGCAGCGAGGCCCAGAGCGGACGCTGGGTTGGTCATGGTGGCCTGCGGGGGATTCGCGCCAGCCTGGCCAATCCAGACCGCTTTGCGGAGCAACTCCGGGCCATCCTCAGGGCGGCCGCGCATGGCCCGGTCCAGGTGATGTTTCCGTTCGTGTCATCGGTTGAAGAGGTGCGTGCGGCACGGCAGATGCTGGAGCACCAGGTCCGGGCCCTCCACCTCCCTGATGACGCGACCATCCCGGTCGGTGTGATGATCGAGTTGCCGGCGGCGGCCATGATGTCGACTGCGCTCTCGCATGAAGTCGACTTCTTCGCCATCGGGTCCAATGACCTCATCCAGTACACCCTTGGTGTGGACAGGACCGATGAACGGGTATCGGACCGCTACCAACCCCTTCACCCGGCCGTTCTGCGGCTGATTCGGCTGGTTCAGCGGGCGAGCACGAGAGCACACCGCCCGCTCACGGTTTGTGGTGAAATGGCATCTGACCCGGCGTTACTGCAACTGCTGATCGGATGTGGGCTCTCGGCGTTCAGCATGACGCCGGGAGCGATTGACATGGCGCGGGTCGTGATTGAGGCAACCGACGCGCGACAGGCAAAGGCCGTGGCCACCAGGGCGCTCCGGTTGGGCACGGTCGACGACATTGAAGAACACCTGCGGGAGACGCTGGGCCACGTGCCTCGACGCGAGGCCGCGGAGACCGCAAAGGAGTAGGCGTGGACAATCAGGTTAAGCGGGTGGAGAAGCCATGGGGGCACGAAGTCCACTGGGCGCACACTGATCGGTACGTGGGCAAAATTCTGCACGTCAAGGCGGGGCACGCCCTGAGCCTGCAGATGCACAACGTCAAGGACGAGACGATCTACGTCTATTCCGGACGATTGCAGTATGAGATCGAGCGGGATGGCGCCATGGTGACGCTGGATCTGAGGCCCGGGGATAGCGTCAGGGTGCCACCCCGGACGGTACACCGGATGACCGCGGTAGAGGATACCGAGGTGCTTGAAGTGTCCACGCCTGAACTGAACGACGTCGTCAGGCTGGAGGATCGCTACGGCCGGGAAGGAACCAGCCAGCCGTAGCGTCCCAGTCGATCGCTAGAAAGGAATATCGTCGTCGGTGATGGGTTCCATCGGGGGCTCGTCGCCGTAGGACGACCCGCCACCGCGCTCGGACGTTCCGCGTCCACCGCCACCGCCGGCGCCCCCCAGCAGCGTGATTCTGTCAGCCTTGATCTCGGTCGTGTACTTCTCGTTGCCGTCCTTGTCCTGCCACTTCCTGGTCTCGATCCGGCCTTCGACGGCGACCTGCTTGCCCTTGAGCAGGTAGTCCTTGAGGGACTCTGCCTGCCTGCCCCAGAGGACGATGCGGTGCCATTCCGTCTTTTCCTGGCGCTGCCCCTGCTTGTCCGTCCAGTTCTCGGTTGTGGCCATCGTAAAGTTCGCGACAGACATGCCGCTCGGAGTGGATCGGACTTCGGCATCCTTGCCAAGATTTCCGATCAGAATCGCTTTGTTCATGCTTCCCACGCTGTCCGTCCTTTCACTTGGTCTGTCTCGACTTCTCAGGGTTTGCGGGCCGCCACGCGATCAAGTCCCTGCTTGGCCAGGCGCCCTGCATCACTGTCCGGATAGCCCTTGACCGCCGCCTGCCATGATTCGCGCGCAGCCTCGAGGTCTCCGCTCTTCTCCTGTGCCAGCCCGCGTTTGTAGTACGCGTCTGGCACGGTGGCAGAGGCGGGATAGCGCTTGATGACCTCGTTATAGGCGGTCACGGCCTCGACCATCCTGCCTGCCGACTGCTGTGACTCTCCGATGAAAAACTGCGCCTGCGGGGCGAGGTCTGACGTCGGGAAGGTCCGGATGAAGGCCTCCCACCCCTGGATCGCCAGAGCATACTGGCCCGCACCGTAGTCGGCAAACGCCTGATCGTACATGCGGCGCGGAGACAGTCCCGCGATGGACGGCGTCGGCGGCGTCTGGCCGGCTGTCACGGTGGGGGAGGGGCTGGCCGCGGACGGGTCGGCACCAGCGGGCTCGGGCGGTGCGGGAACCGGAAGCGTCGGGATGGCCGCGCGGAGCGCCTCGACTTCCTGATCGAGCGAAGACAGTCGGACATTGGTTTCATCCGACCGCTCCCGGATGACACGCAGGTCGGACCCCATGTTGTCGATCTGGAGCTTCTGGTCGGCCGCCACCTTCCGGGCGGCCTCTCCCTGGAGCTCCAGCTTGGCGGAGAGCGACTTGACGGCCTCGCTCAGCGCGCTGATGGCCAGCGCCAGTTGCTGCGACTGCTCCTGCAGCATGCGGATGTCCGCCACCATCTGCTGGTGTTCGCGATCGGCGGCCCGGAGTGGCTGTGGCAGTGCACACAGCAGTGACAGTCCAAGCGCAAGTGTCGAGGCGTATCTCATGGCTCTCTCGTGGCGCTCACTTCGTGGTAATCACGAAGTGCGCGCGGCGGTTCTTCGCCCAGGCGCTATCGGCGTGCGCAGGGTCGAATGGAAACTCCTTGCCGTAGCTGACAACGCGAAGGCGTTCCGCTGCGATACCGAGGGTCACGAGATGGGCCCTGGCAGCAGTGGCCCGGCGTTCCCCCAGTGCCAGATTGTATTCCGCGGTGCCCCGTTCATCGCAGTGTCCTTCAATGGTCACAGCCCAGGTCGGATGGCTCTTCAGTACGGCCGCCGCCTGTTCCACCACGCGCTGCCCCTCAGCGTCGAGGTCCGAACTGTCGAGGCCGAAGAAGACGGGTCTGAAGGGTGAGTCGCGGTTCAGGTCGTCCAGTGACTTGCCCGCCACCATGTCGTCATTCAGTTTGTCCTGCGGAACGGCCAGCACGTCATCGACGCGCTGGGCGGGTCTGGCCGGCGGTGCGGGCGCATCCGGGGAACTCACGGGCGGAATGGTCGCAGCAGCAGGCGCAGCAGGCGTCGTGGCGGGTGGCTGCTTCTTGGCGCATCCAGCCAGCGCGGCTGTCAGCACAAGCAGGACGGTGAGTGGCAGCGCGTGTCGTGTTCGTGTCATCGGCACCTTTTCATCGCAGTCGGGCGATGGGCCTACTGGGTTGACCAGTTGGGCGTGAAGTTGTTCCCCTCGCGGGTAATCTGGCGGACATTCTTGCCGTCACGGTCCACCGTGAAGATCTGCACGCCTCCCTTGGCGCGGGTTGACGTGAACGCCACGTGGCGCCCATTGGGTGAGAAGGCGGGGCTCTCGTTGCTCCCTTCGCCGAAGGTGATCTGGCGAACGACGCCAGTGCCGAGATCCAGCACTTTGATGTCGAAGCCAGGTCCGGTTCGGCTCGAGAACGCAATTTCGTTGAATGGCGCAGGTGACCAGGTGGGCCGATCGGCATACGACTCGGCTGTCGTGATCCGTCTCGGTGCACCGAGCCCGTCAGCACTGACCGTGTAGATCTGCGGCGAGCCAGCGCGGTCGGAGGTGAACGCGATGAGCGTGCCGGTGGGTGACCACGTCGGCGTGACATCGTTGGCCGCGTGATTGGTGAGCCGACGGACATTCGAGCCGTCGGCATTCATGACATAAATCTCGGGGTTGCCGTCACGGCTGGACATGAATGCGATGCGCGTGCCATCCGGCGACCAGACCGGCAGGAAGTTGCTGCTCTTGCCGCCCGTGGGCGCCTCAGACACGCCCTGATAGATGCGGGCAATGAGGATGTCCGGAAATCCCTTGCGATAGGACGTGTAGGCGAGGGCCTTGCCATCTGGTGACCAGGCGGGCGTGATGTTGAGAGCCCGGTTCACCGTGATGCGCCTGACATTGGCACCGTCGTAGTCGCTGATGTAGATCTCTTTCACGTCGCGGTTCTCGACGCCACCGGCGATCTTCTCGCGGTTTCGATCCGACGAGAACGCCAGCTTGGTACGGGCCACGCCACGCAGCGCCCGCTGCTGCTGATGCACTTCGTCGGCAATGGTGTGGGCATACAGTCGCGGGTTTCCCGCGGAGCCGCTGTATTCCTTCGAGAACACCGTCTGCCTCGAACGCAGGTTCAGCACGCGCACCTCCACTCGCACGGACGTGCCGGTCTTCTGCACCGTTCCGAA
>JAKFYA010000350.1 GCA_021731095.1 Acidobacteriota bacterium
CGCGAGCTCACGGATGGTGTCCAGTACCTCGGCCTCGCCCGGACTCATGACTGACCGGGGAAGAAGCGCGGACGGCTCGAGAAGGCGCGCGCGTATTCGGCGCCGAGTGCGGCCTCCTCGGCGCGGATCCGCACGGTGAGCAGCACCGCGTTGGCCAGCGAGAACACGATGGCCGTCAGGAAGCCTCCGTGAATGAGCGGAACGGCGAACAGTTCGAGGATGACCGCGAGATAGTTCGGGTGCCGCACAAACCGGTACGGGCCCGCCGTCACCGGTTCGGCGCCGGGGAGAAAGAGGATCCGCGTGTTCCAGCGATAGCCCAACGTCAGAATGGCCCAGTACCGCAGCGCCTGCGCCAGGACGGCCACCGCCAGTGCGGCCCAGCCGATCACGCCCGGGAACGGACGACTGAGGAGCAGCACTTCGCCGACACACGCAAACAGGAACGCGGTGTGGAGGAGAGTCATGACACGGTAGTGCCGTTGGCCGAGTTCCTTGCCTCCCTCGGCCAGAACGCGACGGGCATTCCGCGCCGACAGCACGAGCTCACCGAGGCGCTCCACCACGAGAAGCCCAAGGAATACCAGGTACAGGCTGACGGACGACATCACCATTGGAGGAGCAGGAGTTCGGCGCAGAAGCCAGGCCCCATGGCCCCGAGCACGCCGTAATCGCCTCGGGCCGCGTCGCCGGATTCGAGCAGCTCCGACAGGACGAACAGGACCGAGGCCGAGGAGATGTTGCCGTACCGCTCGAGCGAATCCCACGTCCTCGAGAGGGCGCCCTCTGGCAGTTCCAGCGTCGATTCAAACGCAGTCAGGACTTTGGGGCCGCCGGTGTGCAGGACCCATTGGGCCACCTGCGAGCGCTCGAGTCCGTGCAGCGAGAGAAAGCCGTCGACGTCGGTGCGGAAGTGTGTCTTGACCATGGCCGGAACGTCCGGCGACAGGATGACCTTGAAGCCGGAGTCGCCGATGTCCCAGCCCATCACGTGTTCGGTGTGGTGATAGAAGCTCGATCGGCTGGTCAGCACGCGTGGATCATCCGGGCCGGCGCGCTCGGCCCCGACCAGCACCGCGGCGGCGGCGCCATCGCCAAACAGGCCGCTGGCGATGATGTTCGCAATCGACAGGTCTTCCTTCTGGTGCGTGAGCACACAGAGCTCGACCGACAACAACACCGCCACTTCGTCGGGAAACGCGCGGAGGTAGTCGGCGGCGCGGGCCAGGCCAGCCGCGCCTGCCAGGCAGCCGAGACCCCAGATCGGCGTCCGTTTCACGTCGGACCGCAGGCCAAGCCGATTCACCAGCAGCGCGTCGATGCTGGGCGTCGCCAGCCCGGTGATGGTGACAAAGAAGATGTGGTCGACGTCCTCCGGCGTCAGGTCGGCCTGCGCCAGCGCATCGCGGATCGCGCGCTCACCCAGATCCACCGCGCACGTGATGTAGGCGTCGTTCCTCTTTTTGAACGTGTCCAGCCGTTCGAGGTCAGCGAGCGGCACCGACAGGTACCGTCCCGACACACTGACTTTGCGGTGCAGGTCTTCCAGGCGATCGAGGTTGAAGAACTTCGTCGCCCAGGCCCGCTTGAAGAAGTCGATGAACTCGTCTTGCGTGCAGTAGTGCTGCGGCAGCGTTCGCACGACCGACTGGACTGCGGGGGCGCTCAGCGTGCGAACAGGGGAATCCATCGGGCTCCGGGATAAGGAATGTCGCTCGACGGTCGTCTATCGCGCCGCCTCAGGACGCCATTATGTCAGAGCCGACACAGTGGAACCACTGGCGATGGCTCCGAAGAGGCCTGACCGCGTCGCAACATGCGCACGATTCCCTGCGTTTGCAGCGGGGCGGGAGAAACCTCTTCCGGCCTGATGTGGTCGGACCAGTCGGCACACATCGCGAGCCCGCGCTTTCGGCCGAGGTTGTTCAGCGTCCCCAGGACCGCCTTGACGCCGTCTGGTGCCCGTGCGAAGCTCTGCGCCGGGAAATGTCTGCGCTTCCCGACTGCCGCGCCGATGGCCTCAGTGCGTGCCGCGCCGTGGCGCCTTGGTTCATGCATTCCGAGTAAACAGGCAGCAGAGTCGAGGAGAGCGTTATGGCGCGTGCCTACAGGTCAACGCAGTACTCAGGCGGTATCGTCCGGTTATTCGCTGTTGCGGCCTTCGTGGCCGGTCTGATGGTTGTGGCCCCCACCACTCGGCTGTGGGCTCAGTTGCCCGCACTGAAGCCGGCGCACCTGAACCCGGTGATCGAGAAGCTCGCGGCTGGCAGGCCGGTGTTCGGCGCCATCACCAGCGACCTCTCCATGGCGAGCGCTCGGCAGTGGGCCCGCTCTGGCGCCGACTACGTGTGGATCGATATGGAGCACACGCCCTTCAGTTACGACCTCCTGAACCAGTTCGTCGCCTTCTCGAACGACCGGGCCCGTGCGGCGCAGCGTGGCGACACGCAGCCGAAGATCGCCGTCATGGCGCGCTTCCCCCCGTATGGCGGCACGGACCCATGGGTGGTGAAGCAGGCCCTTGACATCGGCCTGATGGGCGTGATCTTCAACACGGTCAATAACAAGGAAGAAGCGATCGCCGCCGTGCGGTCCATGCGCTACCCACCGCAGCGGAACGACCCGGCCACGCAGAAGGGCCCGCGCGGTTTCCGCGGCTTCGCACCCGGCGGCGCGTTGTGGAACTGGGGCGTCGGCAACGCGGAATACCAGCGGCGGGCCGACGTATGGCCGCTCAACCCGAACGGCGACCTGCTGGCGAACGTGATGATCGAGACGAAGGAGGCCGTGGACAACATCGACGAGATCGCCTCGGTGCCCGGCATCGGCGTGATCGAGGCTGCGGCCGGCGGAGATCTGTCAGCCGATCTCGGTATCGCCAATCAGGGAGACTCCGCTGAGGTGGAGGCGCTGCGTCAGCGCATTCTCAAGGCCTGCATCAGCCACAACGTCGCCTGTGGCATCCTGGCCAGCGGTAAGGCCCAGATCGATCAGCGCCTCAAGGAAGGCTGGCGGTTCATCACCACGCAGACCGGCACGTCCGAGCGATAGTGACCTGAGACGGGCGCGATTGAAGTCATGCCTGGTCGCGAGTAGCATCACGCACGTGTTGCGGGCTGCTCTGCTCCTGTCGGTCCTGCTGACGACCGCTGTGTCCCCCGTTCTGGGGGCTTCCGGCCCTGCCGTGTGGTCATCCCGGGTGTTCCGCACTGTGGATGGCCTCCCCTCGAGTGTGGTCAACGCCATCACACAGGACGCGGACGGGCTGCTGTGGGTGGCCACCGACGCCGGACTCGCCCGATTCGACGGCGCCCAGTTCACGCCGTGGGGGCGATACGGCGAGCCGATGCTGCCCGCCGTGGACGTGGAGGCGGTGCTCGGCGCGAGCGACGGCACCCTGTGGGTTGGCCTGGCGCGCGGGCTGTGCCGGATCGTCCGCACCGCAGTCACCTGCGAGGACGCCTTCGCACGCGCGTACATCACCGCGCTCATCGAGGACCGGGACCACGCCGTCTGGGTGGGCACCACACGTGGGCTCGCCCGTCACGCCGCGGGGCAGTGGCAGGAGTACGGACCCGATCAGGGGGTGCCCGCGCCCGTCTCTGTGTCAGCGGTGGTCGCCGGCGAGGACGGCAGCGTGTGGGTCGCGTCGACAGCGGGCGTGCTGCGCCGTCCGCCGGGTGCCCAGCGGTTCACGACCGTCTCCACCGAGGCCGCCCCGTCTGTGCTGCCATTGGAGGGGGCGCGGTTCCTCGTGGCCGAACCGTCGATCGGCGTGAAGCTCGTGGATCCCGAGGTGCCCTCGGCCTCCCGCGTCGTCTCCCACGTCCACGCCGTCAAGCTGGCGAAGGGCCCGGAGGGGACGACGTGGGTCGGCACCATCGATCAGGGATTGCAGGTGACGTCACGCAGCCAGGGCGCGGGTGTCGATCAGCTCGAGCGACGGCAGGCGCGCGAGGGTGAGGGCGCCGGTGCCGGCGAGGACCGGCGCGCTGACGCTGATCAGCGCCGGGTCGTCGACCAGCTCGACCGCGCCGGCCCAGCGCAGCGCGGGCAGGAACAGGCCGGTGAGGTCGCCGTTGCCGGCGATCCGGAGGCGGCCGCTCACC
>JAKFYA010000110.1 GCA_021731095.1 Acidobacteriota bacterium
CACGCTGGCAGGGCCCGCCGAAGCGGACCCTGCCAGCGTGACGAACGTGCGGGCCTGGTGTGTGGCGGACGCTACTTCCTGAGCGCCGTGAAGGCGCTCACGTTACCCATCAGGTCGAGCGTCCCCTCCATCTTGCTGCCGCCCGCGTCGAGCTTGCCCCGGTGCATCAAGGTCAGCGTGACTGGCTGGGTGATCGAAAACCCGAAGGAGACGTCGTCCCCGTCCACCTTGCCCTCGGCAGGAACGTTCGCCAGCGGACCAGGGCCATTGCAGACGCCGCCAATCTTCACACCGTCCTGCGTGAAGGTGCAGACCAGTTTCACCGCGTTGCCCATCATGCTCGTCGAGACGTCCCAGGCACCCACGACCTGCCGGGCATTCACCACGGGCTTGGCCGCGACGACCGGCGCCGGTCGGGCCGGAGCGGTCTTGCCCAGCGCCACCGTCGAGATGACCGCCTCAGGGCCGGGCTGCAGCATCGGAGCCGCCACGCGCAGGGCGGTGCCAGGCTTGGCCGTGCCCAGCGTGGTCGCCACAGTCACCGGGACCGTGGTGCTGAAGGTCACGGTCTTGGCGTCGGCACGCAGGAACTTCCCGCGCACGAGATAGCCGCTCTCGGCGGCCATGGCCTTCTCAGGCGCAATGTAGCGGACCGCGTCCGCCTCTCCCTTGTAGGCCGTCCACGCGAGGACCACGCGGTCGCCGGACTGGAGCGACTTGGCGCGGGCGGCGATGTGTGGCTCGGCAGCGGCCTTCGCGGTGAGGGTGCGCGTGGCGGCATCAAACGACACCACTTCGGCGTACCAGCCAAACGTGGTCGGAACAGGCGCGGCCTTCGGGGCCACCGGGGCGCCGGCGGTCTTGGTGGCAGGTACCGGCGCAGCCGGTGCGGCAGGCGTCTGGGCTGACGCCGCCAGCGCGCTGAACGCGAGAATCGAACAGGCCGTGAGGCCGCGGCGAATGGTCTGGGTCATGGTCTGCACTCTCATCGTGTGTCTTACTTTTCGGGCGCTTGTGCGCCACCAATGTCATTCGAGCCGCTGTAGCGGTGTTCCGGAACCGCGAGCCCCTTGGCGCGCATGGCCGCTTCGATGATGTCGGCCAGTTCAGGCTGGACGTGAAAGGTCACGCCAAGGCTGGAGCCACGGGCGTGATCGAGCGCGGTCATCCCGCCGGAGCCCTTGATGTCGAGCGGGATGTTCTGGGCAATCAGCCACTGGGCCAGTCCCTTGGCCCCCCGAATCACGGCGCCGTGGAGCGCACTGGCGCCATCCCAGCCAGGCCCCATGGGACCGCCGCCACCATCGCTGAGCCGGGCCACGGCATTCACGTCATTGCCGAGTGAGGCGAGCAGCTTCACGGCCTCGAGCGCTTCCTCAGGCGAGCCCGGCGACTCGCCGATGGCGTATCCGATGCCGGCGGCGGCCAGCAGAGGCGAGATGTTCTGTGTGGTGCCGATCTTCGGGTCGGCGCCGTTGGCGAGCAGGAACTTCATGAACTCCATGTCGCACGCCTTGGACGAGATGTAGAGCGGCGTCGCCCCGACCCAGCTGATGGACTGGAAGTAGCCGACCGCCATGTGCGTCGGGTTGTAGTTCGGATTCTTGTAGTCGAGCCGGTCATTGATCTTGGCGCCCTTGGCGAGCAACCGCTTGGCCAGCTCGATGGAGTCCATCGTGCCGGTGGGGCGGCGCGGAAGCCACGGAGACAACCCGCGGTTCTCGGCGCGACGCATGTAGGCCACCAGGTGGAGCGGGCGCCCGCGCGGGTCGTTCGTGTTCGGGTCGGCGCCGCGATCCAGCAGGGTGGACGCCAGTTCCCAATGGGCATTGATGAGGGCCAGTCCCATGCTGGTGGTGCCATCCGGTCCTGTGGCCTTCAGATTGGCGCCAAGGTCCAGCAGTCTCAGCGTGGTGGGAATGTCTCCGGCACGAATGGCGAACATCAGGGGCGAGATACCCGTGGACGAACGCCCTTCGAGATCGGCGCCAGCGTCCACCAGCACGCGAGTCGCGTCGGGGTGCCCTTCGGCGGCGGCCCACATCAGCGCGCTCTGGCCCCGGACCGTATCCTTGGCGTTCGGGTCGGCGCCGTATGCGAGGAGACGCTGGAGGACGGCCGGATGACCAGCCATGGCGGCAATCATCAGCACGGTTTCCCCGCTGTCGCTCCGGGTGGTGTTCGCGTCGGCACCCGCTCGTAGGAGGGCTTCGACGACCGCTGCGTCGCCATTGGTGGCAGCCAGCCAGATCGGGGCCACGCCGTACCGATTCTTCAGATTCACCGAGGCATGGGCCCTGATGAGCGCCTTGACCTGATCCAGGCTGCCGTTCTGGGCTGCATAGTGCAGGGCCGTGGTGCCATCGTGTTCGGTGGCGTTCACGTCAGTGCCCGGCTTGAGCAGCAGCGACCGGACCGCGGCGGTGTTGCCCTCGCGGGCGGCCTGGACCAGCGGGGCGTTGGAGCCGTCGGCAGCGAGGCCGAGCGACGGGCCTGCCAGCCAGAGGGCCGTGGCCGCAATGGCGGCGCGGGATATACGGGTCATGTTCTGCAGTCTCCAGACGTTCTACTTCTTGGCCGGGGGCACTGCGCCACCCTGCTCGTTGTCGAAGCCGTACTTGTATTCCGGAATCGGAAGTCCTTTGGCGCGCATGGCCTTTTCGATCATCTCGGCCAGCTCCGGTTGCACCTTGAAGTTCACGCCGAGGGTCGAGCCGCGCGCATGGTCCAGCGCCGTGCGGTCGCCGGCCGCCCTGGCGTCCAGCGGGACGTCCCTGGCAATCAGCCACTCTACCAGAGCCGTGGCGCCACGAATGACCGCGCCATGCAGGGCGGTGGCGCCGTCCCAGCCGCCACCCAGGCCGCCACTGCCGCCAAGCTTCGCGACGGCCTTGACGTCATTGCCAGCGGCGGCCAGCAGCTTGACCGCCTCGAAGGCTTCTTCATGCGTCCCCGGCGACTCGCCCGTGGCGAAACCGATGCCGGCGGCGACGAGGAGGGGCGTGATGCCCTGCTCGGTCGTGATGGACGGGTCTGCGCCCTGGCTCAGGAGGAACCTGATGAATTCGACATCACAGCCTTTGGCGGAGATGTAGAGCGGCGTGGCGCCGTTCCAGTTGGTCATGTTGAAGTAGCCCACCGCCATGTGCGAGGGGTTCAACATGCCGTTCGAGAATTTCACGCGGTCGTTGATGCGGGCGCCCTTGTCGAGCAGGAGCTTCGCGAAGTCCATCGAGTCCAGTGCGCCGGTGGGCCTGCGCGGCAGCCACGCCGACAGCCCTCGATTGATCGCCCGGCGCATGAAGGCCACCATCTGCAATGGCCGACCGCGCGGGTCTTCCCGATTGACGTCCGCGCCACGCGCCACCAGCGTCGCGGCCAGCTCCCAGTGAGCATTGATGATGGCCAGGCCCAGGCTGGTGGTGCCATCCGGCGCCGTGGCGGTCAGGCTGGCCCCGAGGTCGAGCAGCGTCACCGTGCCGGGGATGTCTCCGGCCCGGACGGCGAACATCAGGGGAGAGATGCCGGTGCTGGAACGGGTCTCGATGCTGGCGCCAGCGTCGACCAGCACGCGGGCCACGTCGGCATGGGATTCGGCCGCGGCCCACATCAGGGCTGTCTGCTCGCGCACCACGTCCTTCGCGTTGGTGTCGGCGCCGTAGGCCAGCAGACGCTGCACGACGCCGGGATTGCCGGCCATAGCCGCAATCATCAGGACCGTTTCCCCACTGTCTGCCCTGGTCGTATTGGCATCTGCGCCGGCGCGCAGGAGCAGCTCGACCATGGCCGCGTCGCCATTGGTGGCTGCCAGCCAGATGGGAGCCACGCCATACCGGTTCCTGGCATTGACGGCGGCATGCGCCCTCACCAGGGCCCGGGCCTGCTCGAGGTTTCCGTGCTGGGCCGCGTAGTGCAGGGCGGTGGTGCCGTCGGCTTCAACCGCGTTCGGCGTGGTGCCCGGGATCTGGAGGAGGCGCGTGAGGGCCGCGGTGTCTCCGGCCCGGGCGGCCTCGATGACCGCGGGAATCGGCCTGTCAGCTGCGAGGGCGACGGCGTGCGTCCCCGCCATCAGCGCGAGCGTCAGCGAGGCGCGACAGA
>JAKFYA010000032.1 GCA_021731095.1 Acidobacteriota bacterium
TGCTGCTGATTGACGCCGACCTGCGCCGCCCGTCCCTTGACGAGATGTTCCAGGTGCCGAAGGTCTTCGGCCTCATGAGGCCATCAGCGCCAAGCAGGAGCGGAAGGTCAGCCTCATCCAGGTGTCCAGACATCTGTCGTTGCTGACGGCGGGCGCACCGGACCCGGACCCGATGAGCAAGCTCACCTCAGACCGCATGAAGCGCGTGCTCGCTGAAGCGGCCGAAGCGTTCGACTGGGTGATTATCGATACCCCCCCTGTTGGCATCCTGACCGATGCCAAGCTGCTGGCCGCCATGGTCGACAGCGCGCTGCTGGTGGTGCGCGCGGGTCGGACATCGTCGGCGCTGATTCAGCGGGCGGTCGACGCCATCGGACGCAACAAGATCATTGGTGTGGTCCTGAACCGGGTGGACCCGCGGCGGATGATGGGAGGCGACTACTCCTACTATCACTCGTACTACTACGGCTCGCCGAAGCACCGGACCTAGTTTCAGACACCGATGGCAAAAGGGCTCATTCAGCGGGCGACATGGCGCTCGGCAATCCTCGTCTTGCTGGAGACGCTGTTGATTCTCGGCGCGATTGCCGGCGGGGCGTACATCCGACTGGGCCCGGCGAGCCAGGCCATGCTGCGCGAAGAGAACGTGCTGCTCAAGGCCCTGCTGGTGGCGTACGTCTGCCAGCTCTGCATGTACTACTGCGACCTCTACGACGACATCCGCATCGCGGCGGACCGTCGAGAACTGCTGATCCGGATCTTCCAGGCGCTGGGCGCCACGTCGATCATCCTGTCGCTGCTGTACTACTTCTTCCCGGATCTCGTTCTCGGGCGCGGCGTCGTGATGGTGGCGGCCGCCATCACGCTGCCGCTGGTTGTCGGGTGGCGCCTGATCTTCATGTGGGTCTCCTCGCGGGTCGGTCCGCGTGAGCGTCTTCTTCTGGTCGGAGCCTCCGAGGCAGGCGTGGCGCTGGCCAGGGAGCTTCACCAGCGTCAGGACCTCGGGGTGGAGATTGTCGGCTTCGTGGATGGCGACCCGGGGCGGCTGGAGCAGACCTCGTTTCATCCAGGCGTCATCGGGACCATCGAGGACATTCCGCGCATTGTCGCCGAGCAGGCCGTGGACAAGGTGGTTGTCAGCCTGGCCGATGCACGAGGCAAACTGCCGATGTGGAAGCTGCTGGAGATGCGGACGGCCGGTGTGGCCTTCGAGCATCTGGCGTCGGTCTACGAGGAATATACGGGCAAGATCGCCATCGAGAACCTGCGGCCAAGCTGGCTCATCTTCAGTGCCGGATTCAACAAGAGTTCGTGGCGCGAGGCGGTCAAGCGTGGCATCGATGTGGCGTCGGCCAGCGTGGGGCTACTCATCATGGCGCCGATTCTGGCCCTGCTTGCGGTGATCATCCGACTCACCTCGGCCGGCGACGTGTTCTACAGCCAGGAACGTGTCGGCCTGCGGGGAAAGCTGTTCACCGTCTACAAACTCCGCTCGATGCGGCGCGATGCCGAGGCGACAACCGGCGCCGTCTGGTCGCAGGCCAACGACACACGGGTCACGCCGATTGGCTCGTTCATGCGGCGGACCCGCCTGGACGAGGTGCCGCAGTTGTGGAACGTGCTCCGCGGGGACATGAGTCTGGTGGGGCCCCGTCCCGAGCGCCCCGAGTTTGTCAGCAGCCTCGAGAAGGACATTCCGTTCTATGGCCAGCGTCACATCGTGAAGCCTGGTGTGACGGGCTGGGCGCAAGTGCGCTACACGTACGGCGCCACCGTGGAAGACGCCATGGAGAAGCTGCAGTACGACCTGTTCTACATCAAGAATTTCTCCATCAGCCTGGACCTGTTCGTCATCTTCGAGACCATCAAGACCGTCCTGCTCCGGCGGGGACACTGACGTGTCGCCTGTGCCGGCGGCCCCGGTGATGAACGCCATGAGCGTCGACGTGGAGGACTACTTCCAGGTCAGCGCGTTCGAGCAGGTGGTGTCGCGCGACAGTTGGGACCAGCGCGAGAGCCGGGTGGTGGCCAACACCGATCGACTGCTGGGGCTTTTCGAGGAACTGGGTGTGCGCGCCACCTTCTTCGTGCTCGGATGGGTGGCCGAGCGTCACCCGGCTCTGGTACGGCGGATTGTGGCGCAGGGTCACGAACTGGCCTCGCATGGATACGGGCACCGGCTGATCTACGACCAGTCCCCAGACGAGTTTCGGGAAGATGTCCGCCGGGCAAAGGCCATCCTGGAAACAACCGGAGGCGTGCCGGTTCGCGGCTACCGGGCACCAAGCTACTCGGTGGTCGAGCGCTCGCTGTGGGCGCTCGATGTGCTCATCGAGGAGGGCTACGCCTACGACGCCAGCATCTTTCCCATTCATCACGACCGGTACGGCATACCGGACGCGCCGCGGGCCATTCATGTGCTGAGGCGTCCAGGTGGGTGGCTCCTCGAGGCCCCGCCGTCCACAGTCCGCCTTGCGGGCACCAACCTGCCGGTGGCCGGCGGGGGGTACTTCCGCCTGTTGCCGTATGCCTTCACCCGGTGGGGCATCGGACGCCTGAACCGCCGGGAGGCACAACCGGCCATCTTCTATCTGCACCCGTGGGAAGTGGATCCAGGTCAGCCGCGCATTGCCGCGTCGCTCCTGTCCCGCGTGCGCCACTACCGGAACCTGCACCAGACCGAGGCGCGACTGCGAGATCTGATCACCACCTTCCGCTTCACGACCGTGCATGATGTGCTCACCGCTTCGCCAGCGGTGCGGGAGCTGACCGCGGATGCGGCTTCCGACATGGCGGTCCGGTGGGCGTGACGCCTGCCGCCGGACAGACCGGCTCCATCCGCATTCGCGATGACGCCTCCGCTGGCGCGTGGGACAGCTTTGTCATGGCGGCACCCGACGCGACGGTGTATCACCTGTCTGCCTGGGCCGGCATCATCCGGGAGGCTTTCGGCCATCGCACCAGGCAGTTGTCTGCCTGGGAAGGCGACCGTCTGGTGGGCATCCTGCCCCTGGTCGTGTTTCGCAGCACCCTGTTCGGCCGCTTCGTCACCTCCGTCCCGTTCGTCAACTACGGGGGCGTGGTGGCCTCGTCGCCTGCCGCCGCGCAGGCGCTGCTCGACGAAGCGGTGGCCGAAGCCCGACGCCAGGGCGCGCGCTCGCTCGAATTGCGGCACCGCGTACGGCAGTTTCCGGACCTGAGCGTGAAGACGCACAAGGTGGCCATGGTGCTGCCAATGGCCGCGTCTGCCGAGATCCAGTGGGATGGCCTGGACCGCAAGCTCCGGAATCAGGTGCGCAAGGCCGAGAAGAGCGGCCTGACCGTGAAGGTTGGCGGGGTCGAGCTGCTCGATGGCTTCTACGAGGTCTTTGCCGAGAACATGCGCGACCTGGGTACGCCCGTGCAGGCGCAGTCCTTTTTTGCCCGCATCATGGCCGCGTTGCCCTCGCAGACGGCCATCCTGCAGGTGCTGCACGAGGGGCGGCCCATCGCCGCGTCGTTCGTGGTCTGGCATCGTGGCACGATGGAAGTGCCCTGGGCGTCGTCGCTGCGGCGCTACAACCCCCTCTGCGCCAACGTCCTGCTGTACTGGGAAATGCTGAAGTTCTGCCTGGCGCAGGGGTGCCACACCTTCGACTTCGGTCGCTCGACGCCGAACGAGGGCACCTACCAGTTCAAGAAACAGTGGGCCGCGGTACCCCAGGCCCTGTTCTGGGAATACTGGCTGGCCGACGGACAGGCCATGCCCGACCTCAGCCCCAAGAACAGCCGCTTCAGCGCAGCCATTGCTGTCTGGCAGCGATTGCCCGTCGCCCTCACCCGCGTGCTTGGGCCAGCCATCGTACGAAACATACCGTGAAGGCTGTATGCTAGCTAGGCTTCTGCCATGGTTAGCATGACTGCGCCTTCCCCGTTCGGCTGCAACGTTGTCGGCTACCTGACCGCCGACGTCGGGAACGGAGTTGTGGCCAGAAACCTGCTGGATGTCCTTGATGGGTCAGGGGTTCCGGTGGCGGGCCTGGACATCGACCCCGGCTTCGGCAGGGCGGGCCGGGACGGGCGGGTGGTCTCCCACC
>JAKFYA010000465.1 GCA_021731095.1 Acidobacteriota bacterium
ACGCCCGTCGGCAGGTCGGCCAGCAGGTGCTCATCGAAGTCGCGACCGGCAAACGAGGCGTCGAGCACGCGCGTATCCACCACCGACAGCCGGGCGCGCAGGCCTCCTGTCATCATGGCGCGCGCCAGCGTGGCGGTGGGCACGTCCCACACCGGAAAGAGCGGCGTGAGGCCGGTGCCGGCCAGCTTCTCCTCGCGGTAGCGGCGGATGTCTTCAAGAAACAGGTCGCCGAAGGCGACGTGGGTGAACCCCTCGGAGACCGCACGGGCGCAGGCGGCTCCCATCCGCGCCTCGTAGTCAGCATTCGTGCACGTGGCGGGAATCGGCACGCGCCAGAGATGCAGGCCGGCGGCATCGGCCTGCGCCTGCAGCACATCGTCCCGCACGCCGTGCATGGCCACCCGCGACACGTCCTGATTGAGCGTGGTCAGCAGGGCCTTCACCGCGCCCGGGTGGGACTGGTTCAAGAGGTGCAACGCCCAGGCGCTGTCCTTGCCGCTGCTCCAGGAGAGAAGAATCTGCATGGCTTACCGAAACGCATCCGGGTGAATCGCCCGCGCCAGTTCTTCGACGGCCCGCACGAGCCGGGGACCTGGCACCACGAGATGATCGCCGAAGAGCAGGTGGATGCGCCCGGCCTTGACCGCGGGCACAGCGCCGACCCGCTTCCAGACAGCCTGCTCGGCCGCCACGTCAATCTGGCTCATCGTACTGCCGTAATGCAACTCCACCACGACGTCCGGGGCCCGCGTGATGAGCATCTCGGTCGACACGCGCACGGCCTGGGTTCGCACGTCGGCAAACACGTTCCGGCCCCCGGCCAGCTCGAGCATGTCGTTGAGGAAGCCGATGCCACCGCTCGCCTCCAGCGTGCGCATCGCCCGAGGCTCGCGTCCGAACACCAGAAGCGTCCGTGGCCGCGGACGGCCCGCGATCCGCGTGCGCACGGCGTTCAGGCGCGCCTCCATCTCGGCCACGCGCGTGCGTGCCTCCGCCTCGTGCCCCGTTCGCGAGCCCAGCGCGACGAACTCAGGGAACACGTCGGCCAGACCCGCGTGTCGATAGTCGAACCACGCGATGCCTGCCTTGGCGAGCTGCTCCTTCAGCGTGGTCTGGGAGCCGTAGACGATGACGAGATCCGGCCGCAGGGCCAGAATCCGCTCCGTGTCCGGATCGAGCAGGGCGCCCACCTTGGGCAGCTTCGTCACCTCGGGCGGGTCGTCGTCGTAGCTGCTGACCGCAATCACCTGCGGGCCGGCGCCGATGGCGAACAGCACTTCGGTGATGGCCGGGACGAGCGAGATGATCCGCTGCGGTGGCTTCGGTCGCGCCTGGCCGGCGCGCGCAGGGAGAGGTCCTGACAGGGTCAGGCCAAGACACAGGACCAGAAGGACGGTTAGGCGTTGCGAACGAGCAGCCACAGGAAGAAGGGACCTCCGATAACGGCCGTGATGATGCCCACCGGAATTTCAATGGGCGGCATGATCGTGCGGGCAATCAGATCGCAGCCCACCAGGAATGCCGCACCGAACAGGGCCGACGCCGGCAGGACCAGGCGATTGTCCACGCCGACGATCAGCCGAACCAGGTGTGGCACGACAATGCCGACAAACGCCACCGGCCCGGCCAGTGACACGGCCGCGCTGGTGGCCAGTGCGGCCGTGAGAAAGGCGACACGGTGGGTCTGCTCGACATGCACGCCGCGTGACGCGGCCAGGTCGACCCCGAGAGTCAGCAGGTTCAGCGGGGCCGCAATGCGCGCCGCCATCACGAAGGCCAGCACCACCAGCGGCAAGGCCGCGAGGATCGGGACGAACCCTCCCACGTCGAGGTCGCCCACCATCCAGCGGAGCGCGCGGAACGACTGGGTGAAGTCGGAGAGGTACTGCACGAACAGAATCACCGCGGAGATGAGTGCATTCAGGGTGACGCCGGCCAGCAGCAGCACGGTCGTCGACAGGGGGCGTCGCGGGGCACTGGCGAGCAGATACACCGCGACGGCTGCCGCCAGGGCGCCGCCGAGACTGGCGGCCGGCACCGGCGAGAAGGGCCCGACGCTGGTGGTGAAACCGAGGACGATGGCGAGAATGGCGCCAAGTGCGGCGCCGGCCGAGACACCGAGCGTCTCTGGCGCGGCCAGTGGATTCCGGAACATCGCCTGCAGCACCACGCCCGCCGTGGTCAGGGCGGCGCCCACCACCATGGCGGTCAGCACCCGTGGCAGTCGGGCGAGAAAGAAGATCTGGGCGTCGGCGTTGTCGGCAAAGGGAATCGAGCGGTCGAGCGCCCGTGCCAGTGACACGTGGGTGCTGCCGACCAGCGGCGCCAGCAGGGCGGCCGCCAGCGCCAGTGACCCGAACCCGAGAATCACGGCCACCAGACGCGAGCGGAGCGGGCGCTGGGACCAGGTCACGCCTGCGCTCCATGCCGACGGAGCGGCGTGACCATGAGATGGCCGGCCCCCGGGTGGAAGGTGACATCGGCGTCCACATCGTAGAGTGCCTGCACGTTGGCCGGCGTGAGGACCTCGGTCGTCGGTCCCTGCGCAAGCACGCGGCCCTCTCGCAGCAGCACCAGGCGACTGCAGACCGATGCCGCGAGGTTCAGGTCGTGGGTCGCCAGCACCAGGGTGACGGCACGCGAGGCATTCAGGTCCCGCAACAGGGCCGCCAGGCCGAGCTGGTGGCCCAGATCCAGAGACGCGGTGGGTTCGTCCAGCAGCAGGAGATCGGGCGCCTGGGCCAGGGCGCTGGCGATGATGACGCGCTGCTTTTCGCCGCCACTGAGCGTCATGTAGGAGCGCGTCGCGAGATGAGCTGTGCCGGTGGCGGCCAGCGCGTCATGCGCCGCCGCGACATCCGCTGGCCCCTCGAAGGCGAAGGCGCCCAGGTGCGGGTGGCGTCCCATGAGCACCATCTCGAGGACGGAGTAATCGAAGGCCGGGTGGGTTTCCTGCGGCACGATGGCGACCCGTCTGGCGAGGCGTCGGCGCGGGATGCGGCTGACCGGCTCGCCGTCGAACAGGAGCGTGCCACCCTGCGGCGGCACCACGCCCGCCATCAGCTTCAGCAGCGTGCTCTTGCCGCAGCCGTTCGGGCCCAGCACGCCGACGAACGCCCCGCGGGACACCTCGAGAGAGATGTCCCGCAGGACCGGCGCAGTGCCGTAGGCGAACGAGAGGTCAGCGGCTCGTAGCAACCCGTACACCTGCCAGGGCCGTCCGGCCTGGCGAGGGGAAGCCGAACGCCTCCTCGTAGCGACGGCCGCCGAGGTTCTCGATGCGGCCGAAGAGATCCAGCAGACGGGCGACACGAACGGTGGCGCCTGCGTTGACCGAGCCGTACCCGTCAGCCGTGTAGACGCCACCGAAGGCGCCGTAGCTCGGCTCGACATCGCGTACCGAACCCCGCATCACGCCGTCAACATACGCGGTCAGCCGGCGATCGGTGAAGGTGGCCGTCACCGAGCCCTGGTGCCGCGGCCGCCGAATCAGCGGTTCACCCACGTTGTAGGGGGAGGGAACCTGACCCGCCGCGCCATCCACCGAGAGGATCTCCGTGGCCAGGAACGCGTAAGCGGCGCGAATGCCGATGCGCGCGATCGGCCGCGCGCCGACGCCCAGCTCAAGCCCTCTGGCGCGCGCGTTCGAGATGTTGTCCGTCCTGTAGCGGCTGGCGTTCTGGAACGAGCGGCCGACGGCAATGATCAGGTCGTCGTAGCTGTTCACGAACACGGTGGCGTCGGCAGACACGGCGCCCGACGCGAAGGTCTGCTGTACGCCGACGTCGACGCTCCGGCTCCGCTCCGGCCTGAGGCCGGCGTTGTCGGTGAACGCAATCTCGAACGCGTCGGGTGGCCGGATGCCTGTGCCCACGTTGGCGTGGAGGCGGGTGGTGGTCGGCGTGCCGGCACCGTGGGCCAGGAAGGCCACCGAGAGACGCGGGTTGACCGAGGTCACGGTGTGCTGCGCGAACGCTGGCCGGGGCTGGAAGGCAAACGGGTCGGCGTCCAGGGCATCCCGGGAGATGCGTTCCAGCCGCACGCCACCCGCCAGCGACCAGCGG
>JAKFYA010000406.1 GCA_021731095.1 Acidobacteriota bacterium
GCTCAGGGTGACCTGCTGGCCGCTGGGCAGGGTGATGTCCGGGTACGTGATGTCTGCGGTCGTCAGCGCCGCATAGGCGTCGTGGGACGCGCCAGACAGACGACCTGTATAGGACAGCAGCCGCTCGCCCTGCGCATCCAGCACATGCTCCTGCTCGTGGAACAGGCTGTCCACCGCGAAGCGATACACCGCCAGGCGCGCATCGGCCTGCATCCAGGCCTGGAGCGTCTCACGCGGAATCGACAGCAGTTCGGGGTTGAACCACGAGGTCGCCTGCGCATGCCGGCTGAACAGGATCTGGACCTGCTGGCGGCGGGCCGACACCTCGTTGTCCCGCTGGTCCTCGTCGTGCTGAAGCGAGGCGAAGTACCAGACTTTGTACATCAGCGCCCCGATGCGATCCTGGGCCTGGAAGCAGGCCAGCAGATTGGCGCCACCCGTGCCGAGCGTGCCGTCGAACGCGGCCAGTTCGGCAATGCCCCGATCAAGCTCGTCATACGCAGCGGTCCACGCCTGCCAGTCGGCACAGATATCGCTCACGTTCCAGGTGTACCTGGCCGGCACATCCGCCCGGTTGGCAAAACCGCCTGAGGGCGGACGTACAACTGCAGTCTGTGACATCGAACTCTCCGGAAGACCCACCGCGCTAGGCCTGGACAGGGTCGGGATATATCGGAACCGGCCGGGCCGTATCGTCCACGGCCACCAGGACCACCTCGGCCTCGGTGACAAACACACGCTCGCCTCGGCCCACGCCCCACCGCTCGGCCTCGACCGACACCTTGACGGTGATGGACGTGCGTCCCACACGCACCGTTTCGGTGTAGAAGCTCACGATGTCACCCACGAACACCGGCTGATGGAACTCCACCTCCCGCATCGACTTGGTGACATAGCGGTGCGGCGCGGCCTTGCGCGCCTCGACGGCAGACGCCAGGTCGAGCTGCGACAGGATGACGCCACCGAAGATGGTTCCCATCGGATTGGTGTCCTTGGGCAGCATCAGCACTTTGATTGCGGCAAACCGTTCGGCCATGTTCACAGCATACGGCGAGCCGCCTCTGGCCCGGGCGCACCGGGGACACTGGACGTAAATTATTTGGGCAGACCCGGCGCGGTGCCGATCGGAGCGGCAAATGTGTTTATGATCGAATCCACATGAGCACCCCTCCGAATGGCCGGGCCCGGGCGGCCGCCGGCACCGCTGCCACGCTGACTGCCTCGACCGCCACCACCTCGAGCGCCTGGACCGTGCACGACTCCAGCGAGCTGTACGAGGTTGCCCGCTGGGGCAACGGCTACTTTTCCGTGAGTGACACCGGCCACATGCTGGCGCACCCGCGCAAGGACAAGTCGGAGGCGATCGACCTCAAGGAACTCGTGGACCGGCTCCAGTTGCGCGGCATCGGCCTGCCGGTGCTGGTGCGCTTCACCGACATCGTCAAGCACCGCCTGGGCGACATTCATGCCGCCTTCCAGGCCGCCATTCAGCAGCATCAGTACCAGGGCCGCTACTGCTGCGTGTTCCCGATCAAGGTGAACCAGCAGCGGCAGGTCGTCGAAGAGGTGCTCAACTTCGGCAAGCCGTATCAGTTCGGCCTCGAGGCCGGCTCCAAGCCCGAGCTGCTGGCCGTGGTCGCCATGGCGGACAACGACACGCCGATCATCTGCAACGGCTTCAAGGACGCCGAGTACATCGAGACGGCGATGATGGCCCAGAAGATCGGCCGCAAGATCATCCCGGTCGTCGAGAAATACACCGAGCTGGCGCTGATTCTGGAGTACGCGGAGAAGATTGGCGTCAGGCCTGAAATCGGCATGCGCGTGAAGCTGGCGTCACGGGGCAGCGGCCGCTGGCAGGGCTCTGGCGGGTTCCGCTCGAAGTTCGGCCTCACGGTCACCGAGATCATGCGTGGCCTTGAAGAGCTGAAGGCACGAGGCATGGAAGACTGCCTCAAGCTGCTCCACTTCCACCTGGGCAGCCAGATCACGAACATCCGCATCGTCAAGGGTGCGCTCGACGAAGGCGCCCGCATCTACACCCAGCTTGCGAAGATGGGGGCAGGCCTCCAGTATCTCGACATCGGCGGCGGCCTTGGCGTCGACTACGACGGGTCGCAGACCAACTTCGAGTCGAGCATGAACTACACGCTCGAGGAGTACGCGGCCGACGTGGTCTATCACGTCCAGACGGTGTGCGACGAGGTGGGGGTGCCCCATCCGACCATCGTCTCCGAAAGCGGGCGCGCCGTCGTCGCCTATCACAGCGCGCTCATCTTCAACGTGCTGGGTGTGTCTGGCTTCGGCGCCGAGAGCGTGCCAACAACAGCGTCTGACGAATGGGAGCAGCCGGTCGTCGACCTCATCGACGCGCACAACAATGTGACGGCACGAAACGCGCTTGAGACCTTCCACGACGCCCAGCAGGCGCTGGATTCCGCCCTGGCGCTCTTCTCCTCGGGCTACCTGCCGCTCGAACAGCGGAGTCTGGCGGAGAACCTGTTCTGGGCCACGTGTACCAAGCTGCAGAAGATCGTCCAGTCCATGGATGAGGTTCCGGAAGACCTGCAGAACCTCGACGAGCAGTTGTCAGACACCTACTTCTGCAACTTCTCGCTCTTTCAGTCCATTCCGGACAGTTGGGCCATCAAGCAGCTCTTTCCGGTGATGCCGATTCATCGCCTGAACGAGAAGCCCACCAACCCGGCCGTGCTGGGCGACATCACCTGCGACTCGGATGGCAAGCTCGACCGGTTCGTGGACCGTCGCGACGTGAAGAAGACGCTGCCGCTCCATAGCGTCGGCGAGGCCCCGTACTATCTCGGCATTTTCCTGGTGGGTGCCTATCAGGAAATCCTGGGCGACCTCCACAATCTCTTCGGCGACACGCATGCCGTGCACGTCAGCCTCGATGAAGACGGCAAGACCCGTCTGGACGCCCTGGTCAAGGGCGACACGGTCAAGGAAGTGCTCGACTACGTGGAGTTCGACGCCGAAGTCCTGCTTGGCAAGCTCCGGACCGATGTGGAGACGGCAGTGCGCGCCGGACGCATCGACTACGAGGGCGCCGGTCGCCTGCTGCGGTTCTACGAAGACGGTCTGAGCGGCTACACCTACCTCGAAGGGTGAGCGTCAGACACCCGGTACACGACAAAGGGCGCCTCCCTGGAGGCGCCCTTCGTTTGTACCGGACGCGAGCCGTGCCGGCGGGCTACGCCGGACGACGCCGCGAATCGTAGAACTTCTTGCAGGCGCGCTGGAACCGCTCGGCCAGCGGGCCGGCCATCTCAGCCGGCATGGGACCCAGCCGGAGCCACTGCTGCTGCGCGCTCCGCACGTCCTGCTCGGCGGCACGCCACTTTGCGTCGTCCGTCTCGCCGGGCTTGCCCGCAGCCATCGTGTTCGACGCCAGCCGTTCACGCCACTGCTGCGCCAGCAGTTCTGCCGGCGACATTTTCTTCGCCGGAGCCGGTGCCGCGCTGGCCGTGAGCTTCTCGATGCGCTCCACCAGCTTCTCGGCTCTCGACTTCGAGGTTTCGGGGTCGAGGTCGGTCCCGGCAAACGCGGCAGGCCACGCGGCCAGCACCTTGCCCAGCGCCTCGGTGAACCGGGTGGCCATGGCGTCCTGGACCGAGCGGGGCACCTCGGGCGCCTGCTGCCAGCTGGCGCGCGCCGTCTGCACCGTGGCATAGAGCCCTTCGGGCGCCTCGCCGGCAGCCGCCGTCGGGACCAGCGCTTCCACGCCGACCACGATGGCCTCACGCTCGGCCAGCTTCCCCTGCATGTCCGCTTCGCCGCGGTGCTTGTAGCGGTCGAAGAACCGGTCACACGCCGTGCGGAACCGGTTCCAGACCTGATCCGATTTCGACTTGCGTACCGGACCGATGGTCTTCCACTCCACCTGGAGCCGTTTGATGGCCGAGGCCGAGGGCTCCCAGTCAGATGAATCGGCCAACGCCTCCGCCTGCGCGCACAGGGCGTCCTTGCGCTCGAGGTTGACGGACCACTCGTCCTTCTTCTTCTTGAGGTCTTCCTGCCGCCGCGAGAAGAAG
>JAKFYA010000010.1 GCA_021731095.1 Acidobacteriota bacterium
GTCTCAGGCGCCTGCGTCTCGCGGATCGTGGCCAGACGCGAAAGCGGCACGCGCTCCCCCCTGCGTCCGGTCAGCAGCACCGCGCCGACAGCGGCCGCGTCGGCGCGCATGTCTTCCGGGAGACGGATGAGGACGGGAAAGCGGCGGGGGCCATCCAGTAGTTCCGTGACGGTCGAGCCACCGACCACCGTTTCGACCACTTCCCGAACGTCGTCGACGTTCAACCCATAGCGCGCAATTTGCGCGCGGTCGACGTCGATCTGGAGCTGGGCCGCGCCAAACAGCACTTCGGCCTGCAGGTCGCTCGCCCCCTGCACCTGTTCGAGTTCGTGAACGACCGAGGCGCCCAACTGCTCCAGGATCACGGGATCGGGGCCGAAGATCTTGACCGCGACATCCGCCTTGACACCTGAGATCACCTCGTCGAGCCGCATCGCCATGGGTTGCGTGAAGTTGAACGTCATGCCGGGCATCGCCTTCAGCGCCCCCGCCAGGTCGTCGATGAGCGCCGCCTTGTCCCGGCCACTCGTCCATTCCTCAATCGGGTGGAGGGAGACGTACAGATCACCCTGATAGATGCCCATGGCTTCGGTCGCCAGATCGGGCCGACCGATCTTGGTCACGACGCGGCTCACTTCCGGGAACGCCTTGACGATCTGCTCGACCCGCTTCGACATCTCGACCGATTCCTGCAGGGAGACCGACGGCAGCTTGCGGGTCTCGATGAGAATCGACCCTTCATCGAGCTTCGGCATGAATTCGGTGCCGAGAAACGGCAGCGATCCCATGGCCGCCGAGACTGCAACCAGCGCCACGGCCATCGTTCGACCGGGGTGGCTGATGGCCCAGCGAAGGTTGCGAAGATACAGGTTCCGCAGCCGCACGAACCAGCGCTCGTCATGGTGTGCGTGCGACAGTTTCAACAGGTATGACGATGCCACCGGCACCACGGTCAAGGAGAGCAGCAACGATCCGAGAATCGCTGAGCAGACCGTAATCGCCATGGGTCGGAACATCTTGCCTTCGAGACCCTCGAGCGTGAAAATCGGCAGGTAGACCGCCACGATGATGAGGACGCCGAAGAGAATCGGCCGCGCGACCTCAGTGCCAGCGCTCGAAAACAGCGCCAGACGGGAGCCGTGTGCATCGTGGTGCTCCTGCGTATGACCCGCCTCGGATCGCCGGCGGATGAAGTTCTCCATCATCACGACCGCGCCGTCAACAATGAGCCCGAAGTCGATCGCCCCGAGCGACATGAGGTTGGCGGAGACACCGAAGATGCGCATCCCGATGAAGCCAGCGAGCATGGAGGCGGGGATGACGGCGGCGACGATGAGTGAGGCGCGGACGTCACGCAGGAAGACGAAGAGCACCACCACCACCAGCAGCGAGCCCTCGATCAGGTTGCGGCGCACCGTGGCCGAGGTGCGCTCGATCACCTCGGTCTGGTCGTAGAACGGCACGACCCGCAGGCTGCCAGGCAGGGTGGGCAGCACTTCCGCGATGCGCGCCTTCACCCGAGCGCCGACGTCCTTGCCGTTCTCCCCCTTCAGCATGATGACCATGCCGGCCACCGATTCGTTGTCGCCGTTGTGCGTCACCGCGCCCTGCCTGGGCATCGCCCCGATACGCACTTCCGCGATGTCGGACACCAGGACCGGAACGCCGTCCACTTCGTCCACGACGATGCCCCGCAGGTCGGCTTCGCTCTGGACCAGCCCAGTCCCGCGTACGGTGTAGCGCTCGGATTGATGCTCGATGAATCCGCCGCTGAACGATGTGTTGTTGGCGGCAATGGCGGCGAACACCTGGTGCAGCGTGACGCCGAATCGTTCCAGCCTCGAGGGGTCAACGACGACGTGGTACTGCCGTGTCAGCCCTCCCCAGGAGTTGATCTCACTGACTCCTCGTACCGAACGCAGCTGCGTTCGCAGATCCCAATCGTGCGCCGATTTCCGTTCCATCACGTCGGCGGTATCGCTCTCGACCAGGTACTGATAGATCTCGCCAAAGGCCGTCGCTACGGGCCCCAACTTCGGCGCCAGTCCGGCAGGGATACGATCTCGTGCCTCGGAGACGCGCTCGTTGACCAACTGACGGGCCAAGTACACCGCCACGCCGTCGTCGAACACCACGGTCACGAGCGACAGCCCTTGCTTGGACACCGACCGCACCTCCTGGGCTCCGGGGACTCCCATGAGGGCCGTTTCGATTGGGTACGACACCCGCTGCTCGACCTCGACGGCGGCAAGCCCAGCGGCCTCTGTCACGACGGTCACCTGGTTGTTGGTCAGGTCCGGAAACGCCTCCACCGGCAGTGCGCTGTAAGCGACGCTGCCGGTCACGATCAGTGCCGCGAGGCAGAGCAGCACGAACAACCGCTGACGAAGGCTGGCGGCGACGAAGCGCTCGATGATTCCCATGTCAGTTCCCGCCTTCGGCGGCCGGCTTGAGGAGCTCCGACTTGAGCACAAAGCTACCCGCCACGGCGATTCGGTCCCCTGGCGCCAGTCCAGCCTTCACCTCGAGCAAGCCACCCTCTTCCGTGCCGAGATCGACCTGGCGAGGCACGAAGCGCCCCCCGGCCTGGGCCATGAACACCGACGTGTGACCGGCGATCGTCTGCACGGCGGCTCGAGGCACGACCACCATCAGCCGCGGCTCGCTCTCGCCGAGCGCCATCGTCGCGAACATGTCAGGCTTGAGGCGAAGGTCGGCGTTGGGGACGGTCGAACGGACCGTGATTCGACGCGTCTTGGGATTGACGACATCGCTGATGAAGGTGATGGTGCCGACGAAGTGTTCGTTCGGGTACGCGGCGACCTGAATATCAACCGTACGGCCTGCACGCACCTGCGAGAGGCGCGACTCGTCAATCTCCGCGATGGCCCAGAGCCTGGACAGCTCGCTGACCACGAACAGCGGCGTTCCTGGAACGACCGTCGTGCCCGGCGTCACCAGGCGCTCGAGCACCACGCCGCCGATGGGACTACGGACCGGGATTTGTTCAGTCGATTCGTCGGCGGGATTGAGCGGGTCGTCTTCCGTCGACGTGGCGACGGAGACTCCGACGTGCTCGAGTTCCTCGATGGACCGATTGACCTCCGCTGTGCCCATGGCCAGCGTCTCACTCGCCGAGCCTCGATCGACTTCGGCGCGTTGCACGTCCTGCAGCGAGATCGCCTTGTCCGCGTACAGTCGCTCGGCCCGCTGGTGGGCACTGACCGCATAGGCGAGCTCCTTCTCGAGCCGACGATGATCGGCGATCGCCTTGCGATAGCCCGCCCACGCGTCGTGCAGCGCATGACTGTGCATGGTCGCCAGCACCTGGTTGACCCGGACCCGGTCACCGATCTGCGCGCGCGACTCGATGATTTGCCCTTCCTGAAGCGAGCCGACACGCGCGGTCCGCGTCTCGTCGATGGCCAGCAGTCCGGGGGCGACAATCTGATCGGTGCGCGTCCTGGTTTGCACGGCATCGACGACGACCCCGGAGTTCTCGAGCGCGGCGGTGTCGAGCACCACCGAATCGACTGTGGCGGTAGCGACCACGGCCGGATCTGCCGGCGGCGCCGAGGGGCGACCGCAGGCCGAGACCACCAGCGTCGCGCCGAGCAGACTGAGGACACATTTGGAGCGCGCGGTATTACAGAGTGTCATGGAAGGATCTCCTCGCCGATCGCCAGTCGTGCCTCGAGCGTGGCGGTAAGCGCCTCGAGGCGAAGTTCCAGGGCCGCGCGGCGTACATCCCCGTACACCCGCTCCGCATCAATCAGTTTCAGGACGTCAACCGCGCCCTCGCGAAATGCGGCGCGGGCCGCGCTCCGGACGGTCTCAGCCGGCTCGAGCAGTTCGCGTGGGGCTCGAGCCGATCGGTCACTGAGCGTCTGCGCGGTGGCGATCAGCGTGGCGGCATCCGCGGCGAGCCGGCGAGCCACGGCGACCTGGTCTGCCTCCACGGCACGAGCCTCGCCGACGGCTCTGGCCGCAGCGCTGGCGTTGCGGTCGAAGACGGGCATCGCGATGGTGACGCCGACCACGGCTG
>JAKFYA010000091.1 GCA_021731095.1 Acidobacteriota bacterium
TGGTGTCGGCCAGCGGCACCGCCGTGGTGGTCGAGTAACAGTGCCGCAGGACGTGCGTCCGGCGTCCTTCATCGATTGCGCCGCCTATGCCGACGGACGGCGGGTGACGGACCTCGACCTGGACGGCATTCGCCCGGCACTGCAGCAGGACGGGCAATTCGTGTGGCTCGGCCTGTGCGAGCCGGACGAAGCCATGATGCGGCGCGTGCAGGACGTCTTCGGCCTCCACGACCTGGCCGTCGAGGATGCCTATGCGGCACACCAGCGCCCGAAGCTGGAGGTGTACGGCGACTCGCTGTTCGTCGTGCTGCGCACGGCAGCCCTGTCCGAAGCGGGTGGTCAGGTCACCTTCGGGGAGACGCATGCCTTTGTCGGTCACAACTATGTCGTGACCGTGCGTCATGGGTCGCACCAGTCCCACGCAAGCCTTCGCCAGCGATGCGAGCTCACACCGACGCTGCTGGCCAAAGGGCCAGGCTACGTGCTGTATGCCCTGATGGACTATCTGGTGGACCAGTACTTTCCGGTGGTCCAGCAGCTCGAGGAGGAGGTGGAGCAGCTCGAAGAGACGGTGCTCGACGACGTGCCGGACTCTGGCGTGACGGTGGAGGTGTACCGCCTGCGGCGCGAGGCCGTCGCGCTGCGCCGGGCGCTGGTGCCGCTGGTGGATGTCTGCAACCGGCTGATGCGCTTCGAGCTGCCCATCATTCCGGAAGGCACGCATGTCTACTTCCGGGACGTCTATGATCACGTCGTCCGCCTGAACGACATGCTCGAGTCGCAGCGCGAAATGCTGACCACGGCCCTTGAGGTGCACTGGTCCATGCTGTCGGTGGCGCAGAACGAGCACATGAAGCGGATGACCGCCTGGGCCGGCATGATTGCCGTGCCGACCATGCTGGCCGGCGTCTGGGGCATGAACTTCGCGCACATGCCGGAGCTGCATTGGGTCTCCGGCTACTATCTCGCGCTGGGGCTGATGGTGGCCTCGGCCGCCGGTCTCTACATCGGCTTCCGCCGATCGGGCTGGCTCTAGCAGGAGCGAACAGGGAATGACGCCTGAACAGGAATCCTGGCATCGCGAGGTCGCGATGCAGTGCAACAACCGCGCGTGGGCGCTCAGCGTCCAGCCGCGCACGGCGGCAGAGGATGCCGAACTGCTGACGGCGGCGCACACGGCAGCCTTTCATTGGGCGCGCATCGGCACCGAACTGAATCGCATGCGGGCCACGATGCTCCTGGCAGAGGTGCACGCGCTGCTGAGGCATGGCGCCACGGCGCTGACCTACGCCACCGCGATGCGCGACTACTTCCTGGCCCCGGCTGACACGCCAGACTGGGAGACCGCGTTTGCGCATGCCATCCACGCCCACGCCGCGTCCGTGGCGGGGGACCGCGCCCAGCATCGCCAGTCGTACGGCGCGGCCGAGGCGGCACTCGCCGCCATCGCCGACCCCGAAGACCGCGCCATCGTCGAGCAGACCTTCGCGCATGTGCCGGTGCCGGACCTGGCGCTCGACAAGTAGGGACTCGCCCATGCGCCCGCACCGTTCACTGTCAGATCCGGCCCACGTCGAGGAGCTGTTGACCCGTCTGGCGCAAGTCCAGCCGGACTCGGTCCGCCAGTGGGGCACCATGTCGCCAGCCGAGATGCTCTGTCACCTGGCAGACTCGTTCGCCGCCGTGCTGGGCGAGCGGCCCAACTCCATGGTGGATACCTGGTTCTCCAGGACGGTCATGAAGTGGGTCGCCATCCACACGTCCATCCCGTGGCCACCCGGTGTGCCGACCCGTCCTGAGGTGGATCCGAAGGCGGACGGCACCAGACCGGGAGCGTTCGAGGCAGACCGCGCGCGTGTCGTGGCACTCTTCCACCGCTTCCTTGCCGGGGATGCCCGCTACGTGCCGCATCCAGCCTTTGGCACGATGACGCGGGCCGAGTGGCTGCTCTGGGGCTACGGCCACGTGGATCATCACCTGCGGCAGTTCGGGGCCTGAATCCGGTCTGGCGATACCATAGAGAGACATGATCGGCATCCGGAACGCCCATGTCCCCGGGGACATCGAGGTCATTCGCCAGCTCTGGACCGAGCACCTCACGCTGGGGAACAACGAGCTGGAGTCGCAGTACGGGTTTCGCCTGCCCGTGCAGGACGCCGTTGAGGCCGACATTGCCGACCTCGGGAAGTACCTCCCGCCGGACGGTCGGCTGATTCTGGCCTGGAAGGGCGACGAGCCGGCCGGCATCGGCTGCATGAAGCGCCTCGGCCCCACCACGGCAGAGTTCAAGCGGATGTTCGTGCGTCCCCCCTTTCGCGGACTGGGCATTGGCCGGGCCATCCTGGAGCGGCTTCGTGATGCGTGTCGCGACGAGGGCTACACGGCCGTCCGCCTCGACAGCGCCCGCTTCATGACCTCCGCCCACGCGCTCTACCGCTCCGTGGGCTTCGTCGAGATTCCGCCCTACCCGGAAACCGAGATTCCCGAGGAATACCGCCAGCACTGGGTGTTCATGGAGCGGCAGGTCACCACCGCCTGGACGCCGGTGCACCCTCGATGAAGGCCTGGCAGCAGCGCGAACGCGCGCTGGACACCCTGTCGAAGGAAGTGGGCTACGTGCGCAAGCCGCACGGCGGAAAGCTGCGCGTGGCGCTGGCTTTTCCCAATACCTACTTCGTCGGGATGTCGAACCTGGGCTTCCAGACGGTCTACACCCTCTTCAACGCCGAAGACGACATCGTCTGCGAGCGCCTGTTCCTGCCGCCCAAACAGGAGCTGGCCGAACAGCTCGCCTCGGGCACGCCGCTCCTGAGCCTGGAGTCTCAGGTGCCGGCGCGCGACTTCGATGTGCTGGCGTTCTCGGTGTCGTTCGAGTGGGACTACATCAACGTCCTCACCATGCTGAAGCTGGCCGGGATCCCGCTCAGGGCTGCGGACCGCACCCGGCACGATCCGCTCGTGATGATTGGCGGCGCCATCACGTTCGTGAACCCGGAGCCACTGGCGCTGTTCGCGGACGTGATCGCGGCAGGCGAAGGGGAAGTGCTGGTGCCGTCGCTGCTGGAGTCGTTCAAGGCGGCTGACGGGCGCGACGATCTGCTGATGCGGCTGGCGCAGCAGCGGGGCTTCTACATCCCGTCCTTCTACGAGCCGCGCTATGCGGAGAACGGCACGCTGGACGCGATCGACCCGAAGCCCGGCACCAACGCGCCGGTCGTGGTGAAGAAGGCGGCGCTCACGACGACGCAGGCGGCCGAGCCGCCGGCCACGAAGATCTTCACGCCCGACACGGAGTTCGGATCACGCTTCCTGATTGAGGTGGTGCGCGGCTGCGCCAACCTGTGCCGCTTCTGCTGGGCCGGCTACAACTATCTGCCGGTGCGCGCGTTCCCGAAGGAACGCATTCTGGAACTGGCGCAGCAGGCGCGCGAGCACTCGTCGCGCGTGGGCCTGGTGTCCATCGCCCTCTGCGACCACCCGGACATCGAAGAGATTCTCACGCGGCTGGTGGAGATGGGCTATGCCATCAGCCCCGCCTCGCTCCGTCTGGACGACCTCACCAGGCCCATCGTGCGGCTGCTGAAGCAGAGCGGCGAGCGCAGCATCACGATTGCTCCGGAAACCGGGTCAGATCGCCTGCGGCGCGTCATCAACAAGACCGTAACCAACGACGAGATTCTGGCAGCGGCCGAACTGCTCTTCTCGGAAGGCATCGAGAGCCTGAAGCTCTACTACATGATCGGCCTGCCGACCGAGACCGACGAAGACCTGGTGGCCATCCGCGACCTCACGCTGCAGTTGCGCGAGATCATGCTGAAGCACGCCAAGCCGCGCGGCCGCATCGGCAGCATCGTCGGCAGCGTCAACCCGCTGGTGCCCAAGCCGGGCACCGCCTATCAGTGGCTGCCGATGGAAGAGCAGCGGCTGATCGACCGCAAGAGCAAGCGGATGCGGACGCTGCTGAGCGGCATCGAGAACGTCTACATCAACATCAAGTCCGAGCGGCACTCGTTCTACCAGGCGCTGCTGTCGCTGGG